>JAGXLC010000017.1 GCA_018334875.1 Bacteroidales bacterium
AAATATATGTAAAAAAACCAAAATTATGCCTGGATCAAAGAAAGCGGGTTTTTTTTAACCGCACTTTTCAAATCTGCCTTGAATAAGCTAAATTTACAAACACATTCAATGTACCATTTCAAAACAAAAGCAACATGAGAGGACTGATACAACGTGTAAATCATGCTTCGGTAGCCATTGAAAGCAGAGTAAAGTCGGAAATCGGAGCAGGGATCCTTGTTTTACTGGGCATAGAAGAAGAAGACAATCAGGAAGACATCCGATGGCTGAGCAACAAAATTGCACAGTTAAGAATTTTTGAAGACACAAAGGGGCAGATGAATCTATCGGTTAATGAGGTGGAGGGAGAAATAATGGTTATCAGTCAGTTCACCCTGCATGCAAAAACCAGAAAAGGCACCCGGCCTTCATACAGCAGAGCGGCAAAACCGGATACAGCCATTCCGCTATATGAACAATTTATTGAACAAATGGGAAAAGATATTGGCAAAGAAGTCAAGGCAGGAGAATTCGGGGCTTACATGCAGGTCAGACTCGAAAACGATGGCCCGGTGACCATCATGATCGACAGCAAAAACAAAGGGCTTTAATTTATCCGGCTTTTGCGTAACAAACAGACTTACCGTCTTTTCATCCGAATAATATATAAATAATGCAGCGTACATATGGTTCATTCATTTAATAGAAATTATTAACTTTGATCTAAAAATAACAGCGTTCGGTTTAAAAAGCCAATTTTTTGAATTCGGATCAGGAAAAACAAGACTCAACCAGGAACAAAAACCTTCAAACAATTCAAATCGTTAACACAAAACCATGGAAGACTTAATTGAAAAATATTCACTGAGTTTAGAAGAAGGTATTGAACAAAAGGTTAAAGCAATTGCAAACAACAGCCATCAATACCTTACTGAAGAAAATTTAAAGTATTTATTTAGATCAATTGATCTTACTAGTTTGAATACAAGTGATCATTTCGATTTTATAAAAGAGCTCTGCCTGAAGGTAAACCGAATGGAAACGGTTTACCCTGAAATGCCCACCGTAGCTTCGGTTTGTGTATATCCCCTTTTTATTGACACTGTAAAAAAGACCCTGAAAAACAAAAGCATTGGTATTGTAGGGGTAGGTGGTAATTTTCCTTCTTCCCACACTTTTTTAAATGTCAAAAAGACGGAATGTAAGGAAATCATCAACTCAGGTGCGAATGAGGTGGATGTGGTGATGCCGCTGGCCCGGTTCTTCTCGGGTCAATACGAAGAAATTCATGAAGAAATCAGTGAGCTTAAGGAAGAGATAGGCAGCAAAAAGCTTAAAGTAATACTTGAGACAGGTTTACTCAATGATTACAAAAACATACAGTTAGCTAGCCTCATTGCCATGGAAGCAGGGGCGGATTTCATCAAAACATCTACCGGTAAGCTTGAACCGGCAGCGACATACGATGCAGTTTTTATTATGGCCCAAGCTATTAAGGCATTTTACAATAAAACTGGTAAACCTACGGGGATTAAACCGGCAGGTGGTATTTCTACAGCAGAAGATGCGCTATCTTACTTTGCCATCATAAAGGAAGTGCTGGGTGATCAATGGCTCAATTCCTCACTGTTTCGCATAGGAGCCAGTCGCCTGGCCAATGATTTGCTGAGCCACATTCAAAAGGAAGAAATCACTTATTTCTAACCCGGATTACCCCGGCCAGCATCTACTTGTTTCGTTCCACGGTATATTTCACAAGCTCAACCAATGCATCATAGGAGGCATTTTGTCCGGAATAAGGCTCGAGCATGGTGAGGGCTTCCTCTTTAAGTGTCTCCATCCTTGAGCGGGCATATTCCAGACCGTGCTTTTCGCGTACAAAATCTATTATTTTCCTTACTTCTGTCCCATTTTTACTGGAGCGGTTGAATACCTTCTTTATTTCTTTTTTTTCCTTTTGATCGGATTGGTTTAGAGCATATATCAGAGGAAGGGTTACTTTTTTCTCCTTTATGTCATTCCCCGCAGGTTTACCAATAGTGGACGAACGCTCATAATCCAGCAGATCATCCTTGATCTGAAATGCAATCCCGATTTTTTCTCCAAACCTGTAAAAAGTATCAATGGTTTCTTCGTCCCCGTTAACCGACCGGGCACCGCAAGCGGTACAGGAAGCGATAAGTGAGGCCGTTTTCTTGGTTATGACATTAAAGTACTCTTTTTCAGTAATATATATTTTACGCTTGTTTTTAATCTGCATCAACTCACCTTCACTCATCTCCTTCACGGCATTACTGACAATTTCCAGCAAATCATACTCCTTATTCCTCACAGACAATAAAAGCCCCCGGGAGAGTAAATAATCTCCAACCAGCACACTGATCTTGGATTTCCAAAGTGCATTGAGGGAAAAGTATCCCCTCCTTTTGTAGGATTTATCAACTACATCATCATGAATGAGTGTGGCATTGTGCAACAATTCAATCAGAGAAGCAGCAGTATAGGTAGATTGAGTTGTTTCCCCCAGTAACCGTGCGCTCAGAAATACAAACATTGGCCTCATCTGTTTTCCCTTACGCCTGACCAGATAATTCAGTACGATATCCAGCAAAGGAATACTGGTTTTCATTGAATCTTTGAAATAGGATTCAAACTGATCCAGCTCCTTTTTTATGGGCGATTTGATTCTGTCCAGTTGTCCCATGTAAATTCCAATCCTTTAGGCGATCAAAGTTAAAAATTATATTCGTCAATTGTCATTGAGTAAAACAATTCTCCGGGCAGTTTGGTTTTAAAGATAACATTACTTAAACTACATTGCTTCGACTTGAAGCATTAGCGGTTTTTAGCAGTAAACTTTTTGCCGATAATCATTACAGGTAAACAATATATTTATATATTTGCATAATTAAAAGATAAAAAGATGGAGATAAAGGATCTAACACCGGACCAACTGGATGAAGCTGCCAATATGTTAAAAGCCATTGCCCATCCTTTACGGATTGCTGTCCTGAGCCATCTGGAAGGAGGCAAAAGGCTAACTGTGACAGAGATACACGAACTTTTGGGTGTAGAACAATCTACAACTTCTCATCATCTGGGTATATTAAAAGATAAAGGAGTTTTGTGTTCCAAAAGGGAAGGCAAGAATACTTACTATTACTTGAAAGACAACAACCTCAGCAACATCATTCATTGTATAAGCAGTTGTACCTCTGCCAAATAAGGAATGGCCACCGGATCATAGCCGGATTGATCCTGCTGATCCCCTTACATTGCCGGCTATTGGAGTCTACCGGTAAAAGAGATAAAAAATGAGTGTAATCCGAGTAACCAAAGAATTCAACTTTGAAATAGCCCATGCTTTGTGGAACTATGACGGGCCCTGTAAAAACCTCCACGGGCACTCCTATAAACTCTTTGTTACTGTTATGGGCGCTCCGATTAACGATCCCGATAATCCGAAAAACGGAATGGTCATTGACTTTGGAGACCTCAAGCATATTGTGAATGAAGAAATCGTTGACCCCCTGGATCATGCAGTAATACTTAACGAGGAAGCATTAAAAAATGATATTACCGGCATCCCGCAGATGTTTGACAAAAGATTGGTGGTGAGTTACCAGCCAACCTGTGAGAATATGGTCACCGATTTTGCCAGGCGTATCGCCAAAAGACTTCCTCAAAGGTTAAGACTGCATAGCTTGAAATTGCATGAAACAGGATCTTCCTATGCAGAATGGCATGCATCTGACAATGCATAGCCGATAACAACCCAATATGACAATCGGATCCGGTAAATTTTCATTTGAGCTAAATTTTTCCTACCTTTTCAGGGCAAAATCCATTAAATCATCTTGTCATGTCAAAGAAACTATTTTTGCTTGATGCTTATGCATTAATATACAGAGCCTATTACGCTTTTATAAGAAATCCGATCTACAGTTCAAAAGGGTTGAATACGTCTGCCATTTTGGGATTTACCAATACATTGGTTGAAGTTCTGGAAAAAGAAAACCCCACGCATATTGCAGTGGCATTTGACCCTTCCACACCCACATTCCGCAATGAAATTTATGAAGAATACAAAGCCAACCGGGAAGAGATGCCGGAGGACATTCAAAGATCCATTCCTTATATCAAAGAGATCCTCCAGGCATTCAATATCCCCATTATCCTGAAGGAAGGCTATGAAGCAGATGATGTGATCGGTACGCTTGCGCACAAGGCAAAAGATCAAGGCTTTGAAACGTACATGATGACCCCCGACAAAGATTACGGTCAGTTGCTGGAAGAAGGCATTTACATTTACAAGCCCAAAAGATCCGGTAGCCAGGAGGCGGAAATTCTGGATAAAAATAAAATTTGTGAGCGGTTCAACATAGAAAGGCCTGAACAGATCATTGACATCATGGCCCTGATGGGCGATAAATCGGACAATATACCTGGAGTACCGGGTATTGGAGAAAAAACGGCAATAAAACTTATTTCCCGGTATGGCTCCATTGAAAATATTTATAAGAGCATAAATGACATACAGGGAAAACAAAAAGAAAAGCTAATTAATAATAAAGATAAAGTAGAACTTAGTAAAGAGCTGGTAAAGATTAAACTAAATGTTCCTATTGAATTTAACACTAGAAATATAGAACGGAGCCATCTCAATAAAGAACATCTTGAAAAACTTTTCCGTGAGCTGGAATTCAAGTCACTTTCCAAACGGCTTTTCCAGAAAGAGGGATCACCGGCGAAAAGTGGAAATGCCGTTCAGCAATCTATGTTTTCAGATTCTACAGAGCCGGTGAAAGAAGAAGCGGAAAACACCCTTGCAACAAGCAGGAAAGATTATCAATTGCTCGAGTCAAAGGAAGACATAGAAAATTTGGTCCATAAACTCCAATCTTTGAAAGAATTTTGCTTTGATACGGAAACCACTTCCATCAACCCTCACGAAGCTGAGTTGGTAGGAATATCTGTTTCCTTCAAAGATAACGAGGCTTTTTTCATCCCCTGTCCGAAGGATCAACAAAAGGCACACGACATTACGAAGATGCTAAAAACCGTGTTGGAGGATGATTCGATCAGGAAGACCGGTCAAAATATCAAATACGATATCCTGGTACTTAAAAATTATGACATCCAGGTTAAGGGTGAGCTTTTTGACACCATGATCGCTCACTATCTCCTCCAGCCGGAACAAAGACACAATCTGAATTTTCTGGCCAAAAAATATCTGAATTACACCCCAATCAGCATTGAGAGCCTTATTGGGAAAAAGGGGAAAGATCAGCTTTCCATGCGATCGGTTTCCATGGAAAAACTCGCTCCCTATGCATGTGAAGATGCAGATCTCACCTGGCAGCTTAAAAGCATCCTTGAGAGTGAACTGAAAGAACATGGATTGTGGGATCTGGCAAGCAAAATTGAAATGCCGCTGGTCCATGTCCTCATCCACATGGAGGAAAATGGGGTGAAAATCAATGTAAATGAACTCAACGCCTACTCAAAAGAGCTAAAAAAGGAACTGAATGCCATAGAAAAGGAAGTACATGAGATGGCCGGGATGGAATTCAACATCGATTCCCCCAAACAATTGGGCGAAGTGCTGTTTGACCGGCTAAAGATTGTGGAAAATCCCAGAAAAACACGCACCAGCCAATATTCTACCAGCGAAGAAACCCTGCAGCAACTCAGCGACAAACATCCGATCATCCAAAAAGTACTGGAATTCCGTTCCATTCGCAAATTGCTTTCCTCTTATGTAGAATCCCTGCCTAAACTGATCAACAGCAAAACCGGTAAAATCCACACTTCATTCAACCAGGCCATTGCTTCTACCGGCCGACTGAGCTCCTACAACCCCAATCTGCAGAACATACCCATCAGGGAAGAACGTGGCCGCCGAATTCGCAAGGCTTTCATTCCCTCCAATGACGAATGCGTGCTTATGGCAGCCGATTATTCACAGATCGAGCTGAGAATCATGGCCCACATGAGCAGCGATCCGAATCTTATTGAAGCCTTCAGGCAGAATCTGGATATCCACAGCTCCACGGCCGCAAAAATATTCCATCTGAACAGCCTGGAAGAAGTGACCAAAGAACAGCGAAGAAAAGCCAAAACAGCAAACTTTGGCATTATCTACGGAATTTCAGCTTACGGCCTTTCCCAGCGGCTGAACATTCCCAGAAAAGATGCCAAAGTGCTCATCGACGAATACTTCAGGAATTTTCCGAAAGTAAAAGAATACATGGATTACAGGATCTCTATGGCCAGGGATAAAGGTTATGTAGAAACAATATGGGGGAGGAAACGCTTTCTGGAGAACATCAATTCCCGAAATGCCACATTAAGGGGTATGGCAGAACGCAATGCCATAAATGCACCCATACAGGGATCGGCAGCAGACATTATAAAAATTGCCATGTTGAATATTGACCAGGAGCTGTTACAAAATGAATACCGCAGCAAACTGATCCTCCAGGTGCACGACGAGTTGATATTCGATGCCTGGAAAACCAAGGTGCAAGAGCTTGAATCAATGGTAAAAGATAAAATGGAGAATGCTTGCCATCTGAGGGTACCCCTGACAGTGGAAACAGGAACCGGTCAGAACTGGTTGGAAGCACACTAGCCTGGTTTGTTATGCTATCACTTCTAAAATTTTGTTTTTTTTAGCAAAATTTTGATAAATGATAAATCTATGTGAAATCCTATCTTTCCTATGTGTGTGTTCAATAAAATAATTTTAGGTAAAAAAGTTCTCATATTTAGAATGGTATTTGTTTAGGCTACACGAAAAGATTTATCGGAATACTGTTTTCTGAACCACATAGTACATAGTACACATAGGATGACACATAGAAATGATAAAACAATTTTCATTGTGTGAATATTTTTAAAGAGGGCCAAAGAACCCTGGTTAACAACTTGTTTCCTGAATTGCCTGAGGAATAACAAACCTATGTAAACTCCTATGTTTCCTGTTTGTCCCCGCCTGCCAGCGGGCAGGTTTGTGGTTCAAAAAAGTTAAATTGCTTAACTTTGAGAACGATACCATAAAGGTTATGAGAAATTTGCTTGTAGCTAAAGCTGCGTTAAGTATAAAAAGGGATAAAATGAATAAATTGCCTTTTAATACGGGCCTCTAAATAAAATTCAAAAGAACATAGCAAAATGAAAAAGAAAGTCAAGAGCCTTTTTGAAATGCGGCACTTTTTAAAAAAAGCCGGTAAGGTGCCTGGTGAGCTGGAATCTGAAAAAACCGCTTATGAACCCGCTTCGGTTGAACTGATCCGGTTTCATAAAGACCATTTTGATCACGAAGCCATTAAAGAAACCGGTAAGCTCAACGCGTCGCTGGAAACAAGTATGTGTAACTGGATTAATGTTTGGGGATTAAATGATATACAAACAATTCAAAATCTGGGAAATGCTTTCGACATCCACTCCCTTACACTGGAAGATATCATCAATACCGACCACCTTCCAAAATGTGAAATTTCAGAGGACCACCTTTTCTTTACCTTAAAATACCCCATTTATGATTACCAAAAAGATACCCTGGAGCTTAGGCATATTAGTCTTATTCTTTCCAACCATTATTTAATCACCCTGCAGGAAGGGAGAGAAGATCTTCTCACTGCCATCAGAGAAAGGATTAAAAACAGTAAGGGCAAAGTAAGACAGAAAAATATAGAATATCTGTCCTATATAATAATCGACTATATTGTCGATCAATATTTCTATCTCATGGATACCATCCGCGACCATATTGAAGCTACGGAAGACCTGCTGATCGATGAACCTGAAGAAAACCACATTCAGAAGATTCACCTGATTAAAAAACGAATTGTTTATTTGAGAAAATACATCACTTCATTGAATAAAGCGGTGAATGCGTTGTTAAATAATGAAATGTCCTTTCTTGATGAAAATGTAAAAATATACATCCGGGATGTTTATGACCATACGATTCACATCAATGAGTCGCTTATGACTTCTAAAGAACTGCAAACCACCCTTCTTGAAATGAACATGGCCAATGTAAGCAACAGCATGAACCGGGTAATGAAAACCCTTACGATTGTTGCATCAATATTTATTCCGTTGACCTTTGTGGCAGGCATTTATGGTATGAATTTTCAGTATATGCCCGAATTGCAATGGAAATATGGTTATCCTGCCGTTTTGGGTGCAATGACTGCCGTTGCCTTGGTCATGCTGGTCTATATGAGAAGAAAAAAGTGGTTCTAACGTTCTTGTAATACTTTAATAACCCATAATTATTACCAGGTAAATCAAAGAATTAATGCGAAAAAAAGTTATAAATATAATATTGCTTTAAGTATTTAATAAGGTAAACACGGATAATAAACTTACTGAACTTTTATTATGTAATAATTTTTCTTTCCCTTCTGAACCAGAAGATATTTGTTATTTAACAACTGCCCGGCATCTATATTGATTTCTATAGATTGCACTTTCCCTTTATTGAGACTCAGCCCTCCATTCTTAATCAAACGTTTTACCTCTCCCTTGGAACCAAATATTTCCGTTTCCCCAGCAAGCAGATCCATTACATTCATACCGGAATCAATCTTTCCACGTGGAACATCATATACGGGTACCCCTTCAAACAAAGAAAGGAAGGTTTTTTCATCCAATGATTTGAGCTCTTCGGTAGTTGATTTCCCAAATAAAATCTTGCTGGCTTTAACGGCCCTTTCATACTCTTCCCTGGAATGCACCATAACTGTAACCTCTTCAGCCAATTTTTGCTGCAATAACCTCTTGTGCGGAGCTTTTCGGTGTTCGGCAATCAGGGAATCAATCTCTTCCCGGGACAGGACGGTAAAGATTCTGATGTGCTTCTCCGCATCTTCATCGCTAACATTCAGCCAGAACTGATAAAACTTATAGGGTGAGGTGAACTCCGGATCAAGCCACACATTTCCTTCCTCCGTTTTTCCGAATTTTCCTCCATCCGATTTGGTAATTAAAGGACAGGTAAGGGCATAGGCTTCCCCGCCAAGTTTACGGCGAATCAGTTCTGTTCCGGTTGTAATGTTTCCCCACTGATCGGATCCGCCCATCTGCAGTTTGCAGTTTTTGGTCTTGTACAAATGATAAAAATCAGTGGCCTGCACCAACTGATAGGAGAATTCAGTAAAAGACAGCCCATAGACTGTATCTTCGCCAAGTCTTTTCTTTACAGAATCTTTGGCCATCATGTAATTAACAGTGATGTGCTTACCGATATCCCTTATAAATTCCAAAAAGGTATAATGCTTCATCCAGTCGTAATTGTTCACCAGCTCGGCAGCATTTTCCCGGTCTGAGTGAAAATCCAGAAAATTGGACAACTGGTCCTTCAATGCAGCTTCATTTTCACGCAGTTCGTTTTCATCGAGGAGGTTCCGTTCTTTCGACTTCCCCGAGGGGTCACCGATCATGCCTGTAGCCCCTCCCAATAAGGCAATGGGTTTGTGTCCGGACCGCTGAAAGTGCTTCAGCAACATAACCGATGTAAGGTGACCAATATGTAAAGATTTGGCCGTAGGATCAATACCTACATAGGCCGCGGTCATTTCCTTGTTGAGCTGTTCTTCCGTACCGGGCATGATATTATGCAACATGCCCCTCCATCTGAGTTCTTCTACAAAATTCATTCGTGTAACAGTTTATTAAAAAATTGAATTTTCGAATCGATCTATTTACCAAGTTTACAAACTTTGCTTGTATTACCATGGAACCCGCATGTTATTCATGTTCTTGTTGTGAAGCTTCCTCGATGCGGGTTTCATTTGCTATCGTTTTGGGGGCAAAGATAATAATTGCTGTCCAATATACACATCGGGTGTTTCCAAACAGCGTTCATACCCTATTTACCTCTTCATCTTTATCTTCTTCTTTCTTTTCATCTTTCTTTTCATCCAAATCCAGTTCATCTTGCATCTCGTCAAAATTAAGATAAGGAAAGATCATGGGCGCAAAATCGGAAAGGGGTTGATATAAGTAAGAATTGTTGATTCTTTCTTCGGGAATAAAATGGTATTTGTTGTTGGCTTTATTGATAAGTACCAAAATGATGCTTATGAGAAAAGCAGTCTTGGCGATTCCAAAAACAATTCCAAGAATTCTGTTGATAAAGCCCAGCGCAATCGCCTGAATCAATTTCTCAATAACCCGGGCCAGCAGATGCACAGCGATCACTATTATGATAAACGTCACAGCAAAAGCAATAACATTAAGGTAATCCGTATCAATGTTGAATTGATCCGTTAGTAATGTAGCAGTAAAATCAGAGAATTCAATGGCTCCAAAAATTCCTAAAAGCAAGGCTGCCAAAGTTGAAAGCTGGAGTATAAAACCCTTGGCAAACCCTCTGTATGCACTCCACAAAAGTATGACAGCGAATATCAGATCAAAGAAATTCATTTTTACTTCGTTTTTATGAGGAAATTTTCAAAGATAAAAATAATTGAAAAAGATCAGGACCTTTATATAATTATGCCTCATAAATTTTGCTTGCCAATTTGGACAAGCCAAAACAGAAACACATTAAATTCCTGAGAGCCTCCTGTTTGGTTTTGGTTTGTCCCAATTAGAAAATAAAAAATGACCATCCGCCATTATAAAAGTGGAATATACACATTTTCTTCGGCTTGCAAACCGGAACAGCCTATACAGATTTTGTTAATTGGTGGAAATGTAATAATTTTGCGCTTATCTATATGGCCCCATAGTTCAAGGGATAGAATAGGAGTTTCCTAAACTCTAGATTCAGGTTCGAGTCCTGATGGGGCCACTCAGATGAAATGAAAACCTTCAAAAAAAATATCCACCAGTCTGACGGGCATGCTTGGTGGATATTTTTTTTGAAAGCAACCTTCCACCTTTTCTTGTTCGATGAAAAACGGAGCATTTTTCCCGGATCATTAATCAGGGTAAACGGGGAACCATCCGTTCCGCATTGAATTTAACCCGAATAATTCAAGCATTATTCCTGACTACGACAGCAAAAAATCACAAATAATTTTAGATATAACGAAACGAAGCAGACGCATCACTCGTAAACCCTTAAAAGGAAAGATTGAAAACCGATGGGTATTCAAGGCATCAATCGATAAATATGTATTATTTACCATCAATTTCTTCCATTACATCAAAATATTGCATACATTTTACCGAAAATTTCGAAATACACACAAAATATTCGAACTTTAATAAATTTCACCTAAAAGGGGAATCCAGGCTTAACGTATGACCATTCTGCATAAGTATATTCCAAACAAGAATAATACGGACGAAGGCTTCCAGGAGAAGGAGATGCGTGTTGAGCATATCATCAACAAAGTCCGGTTCTTCGTTTTACTTGCAATTGCCCTGTTGGATATTATCTCCGGCATAACAGGCCAGATCGCACCGCTAAATTCCATTGAAGGATACAAAGGATTATCCGCCTTTATTCTGCTGCTTCCACTCATCATTTTTCTTGACAGAAAGACAAAAACCCACCAGTATCGTGGGTGGATCAAATATCTTACGGTAAGCCTTGATTTGTTCATTGTCTTCCTGATAGCACTTCCTGTTGTTTTATCTGAAAAATCGGGTATTCCGATTAATAAACTAGAATTTACGCTGATCGTTTCGTTTTTCTTTGCCATAATCCATTCCCTGAGTGTATTAAGGCTCAGCCGGGCCATCATAGGATACAGCGCCATCATAACCCTATTGCTCAATACGGTTCTGTACATTGTTCAAGGTGAATTGATTTTGGTTGGCCTGTTTACCTCTCTTTTCCTAATATTTATAACCATTTTCAACGGATGGATTACCAATTTCATACTGGAGTATTTTACCACCAACCGGAAATTATCCGAAGCTTACGAAGACCTGCAAAAGGCTCATCAGAAAATTCAACAGAAAAACGAAGAGATTACCACGAAAAGTGAACAGATCGAAAGCCAGGTGGGTTCCCTGGAAGATGTACATAAAGACCTTATGGACAGCCTGGTGTATGCTCAAAAAATTCAGGAAGCCCTGATCAACCACGATGATATCATTCAGCCCCATGTAGCGAATCATTTTGTTGTATTCAGGCCCAAAGAGCATGTTAGCGGAGACTTTTACTGGGCCTCCTGGAAAGATGACAAGCTGATACTGGCAGTAGCCGACTGTACCGGTCACGGAGTTCCAGGGGCCTTTATGACCATGCTGGGAACCAGCTTTTTAAACGAAATTGTCAATAAGGAAAATGTAACAGAACCGGATAAAATCCTTAACTGCCTCCGTGACTCGATCATAAAAGCACTGAATCAAAAAGGAAAGATGTACGAAACGAGAGACGGCATGGACATGGCCCTGATCCAACTGGATATGAAAAACCAAAAGATAAAATTTTCCGGTGCAAACAATTCCCTTTGTTACATTCCACACTTAAATCATAGAAACGAATCCAACATTTATGAATTCAAAGGGGATCGCATGCCGATTTCTTTCCATTATAAAATGTACCCCTTCTCCTTGCTTGAATCAACCTTTACAAAGGGCGATCAGTTCTACCTTTATACCGACGGTTATATTGACCAGTTTGGGGGACCCAAAGGCAAAAAGTTTAAACTCGTGCCTTTCAAAAGGATGCTCTTACAAAACCATAAAAAAAATATGGAAGAGCAGAAAAAAATACTGCAAAATACCATGGAGGACTGGCTGAGAGATAAATATCAGCAGATAGACGATATAACCATTTTGGGAATTCAGGTTTAAGCGCCGGGGAATTCAGGATCTCTTCTCATCCCGGGAGACCGTTAATTATTTCGATTCACATTATGGATGAAGCGGCCCGGCTAACATAAAAGTTTACTTTCGCAGAATCACCCGCATGGTAGTGCCTTTATTGGACTCCGAATTGTAAACCAAAATTTTTCCATCATGATATTGCTCAACAATCCTTTTTGCAAGAGATAAACCCAAACCCCATCCCCTTTTCCTGGTGGTATAGCCAGGCTGAAAGACGGTTTTATGTTTCGATTTGGGGATGCCTACCCCTTCATCGGTTATATCAATATACAACAAATGGTTCTTTTCAGACAAGGATACTTTTATCTTTCCTTCTCCATTCATACTGTCAATAGCATTTTTAAGCAGATTTTCCACCACCCATTCAAAAAGGGCTTTATTAACGGGAACATAAATCTCCCGGTTCAAATCAAAATCTAAAGAGAACGCCACCCGCCGGGAAACCCTTGACTGAATATAATTCACTGCATTCATAAGCACTGCAGGAATGTTTTCCGGGTTAAGAGAAGGTTTTGACCCAATCTTGGAAAATCTTTCCGTAATCTTTTTCATCCGGTTGACATCCTTTTCAACTTCCTGTACAATGGCTGGGTTTTTCAAATCTTCCATTTTCAGAAGTTCCAGATTGGCAAGCAAACTGCTTGTAGGTGTTCCAAGCTGATGCGCCGTTTCCTTGGACATGCCTACCCAAACCTGATTTTGTTCAGCCCTTTTTGCACTGCTAAATGCATAATAGGCTATGAAAAGAAACAATGCCAACACGGCAAATTGTATCAGCGGAAAGAAGGAAAGCCGGGTAAGCAATGTGGAATCTTTGTAAAAAATATATTGCTTCCCTTCCGGTAAATTAATTTCAATGGGATCATGCTCACTTTTCATCTCCCTTATCAACCGCCTCAGTTCTTCTTCCCGATGCTTTTCGGATAAGTTGACATTCCTCGTGGAAATGACCTGTTCATTTTCATCAGTCAGGACCATGGGGACCGTTTCATTATTTTTGATCACCTCCAGAATGAAACTGTAATCCCGGTTCGGATTTTTGTTGCTGGTAAGTTCCTTCATGCCCTTCGCCCATAGTTCCACCTTGTTCCGTTCTTCTTCGGCCAGTTTTTTTGAAAGGTCACTGGTAAACATGAAAGAACCCACAACGATGACAATAGCGGCAATCAATAAATAAATCTTCCATCTTTGTTTCCGGTGATAAATGTTCATAGGAGCCACATTCAGTATTTCAATATATATCTGATCATTCTATCGTATCATCCTCCCAGTTGATAATGAATCCTTCCCTTGCTTCGCGTGAGGAATCCTTCACCGCTTCCTTTTTTGTTGCTTCGGTACCGGAATCTTCTTCCCAGGAAATGCCAAAACGTGCGTCTTCTTTCCCGCTTTTTTCCGATTGCAGTACAGAATCCTCATTGAACCAGCCAAATTCCTCATTAAGAATGGTTTTCAATTCATTTTTCTCTCTCTGCAAATCTTCCCTGATCTTGTCCTTAACGCCTTCTTTATCGTACTGGATGGCATACTTTTCAGGAGTTCCGTGAATTTTAAGGAAAAGCTTGGTACGCCCCACTCCATCCTCCTGAATATTGCCAAACTCAGATTGAAAGTCATCATTATTGCGGGCCCTTTTGGAGAGTACCTGGGATAAAAGCAGGTTCATCCGGTAGGAAAAATTGTTATCGAAGTCATGGTATCCCGACACGGTTATATCAACAGCCGAAGATTGGATGTCCATCTCGGGAATGTAAACTGTTCTGTCTTCTATGGTAATCTCATTGGACAATTGAGAGAAAGTGACATGCTTTAGTTCGGAGAGGCTGATAAAATTAGCAGTTTGTATTAAAGGCTCAAATTCTACTAATTCTCCGTCTTTAATTTCAAAGTCACTTACAGTAATTAATGATTCCTTATTAATCTTCAAATGATTATTCAACTCTGATTGAAGTTTTACTTCACCATTAATGTATCCCTTTAAATTACGATGGGTAATATACTGCTGTCCAAAGTTATTAAACGTGTTAAACACATTGTGAATATCAACATGATTCAGATATAACCTGGAATCAAGATGATAGATGGAATCTCTGCCGGTATTTCTAAATATGGCACTTGCATAGGTCTCTCCCTCAAATGCATTGAACTTGAGCTGATTAATCTCGATACGGTCTTGGGAAAAAGCCATACTGCCGCTCATAGGGGATGCATGAAAATGGTCCCATCGAAAGCTTCCCAGCCGGAAATCCACATGCCCTTTCAATTTTCGTGGAAACTGAAAATTCACCTGCTGCGAATCACCTGTCCCCGGTTCACGGACAAAGAAACGATTCATATTAATTCCCGGGCTTTCCAAAGCCAAATCGAAACGAAAAGGTTTTAAAGTATCGGCAATGTTTTCATAAATTTCGTGGAATTTTCCGTTAACCAGCATACGATTGCCATTGAGGGAAACCTGAAGGCTATCCAGGTATAAATCTCTGTCGAGATAAGCAAAACCACTTTCTAAATCAATATTCAGCCGGTCGTGGTTTATTGTAACATGATCAAAAGTTACATCCCCGGTTAAACGCCCACTTCGGATCAGGTGATCAAAATCATCCAGATGCTCCATGTCATCATTCAACTCATATTTGAGGAACAGGGTTCCTGTGGAATTTTCCAGGGCAGCATGAGTAAAATATTCCGAAATATTCTCCAGGTTAACGGTTGCTGAACCATCAATGGCCAGTTGGGGATTTTTAAAATCTGAGAGTTCCAAATCGCAATTTAACTCCCCTTCATTCCATTCCGCATGGAGATTATTCAGGGTTAAACGGGAAGAAGAAGGGGCATGGTACCGTCCGTTGGACAGGTAGCCTGTTACAGATATGTTTTTGAGTCGCATGGGTTGCTCTTCATAATCAAGAAGCGCTTCGCCCTGCGTTAAGCTGAAATCTGCCTGTAATGCCGGCCGCCCGTCTTTAACGGGTCCGTTCAGCCTGGCAAAAAAATCCAGTTTCCCGTCTGTTACCGGCAACACCTCCATCTTCTTCTGTATTTCCCAGGGAAGATACAGATGGGTACTTTTTACATCCAGTTCATTACCGCTGAGGCTAAGATCAATTACCCGGGCTTCTCTGTTAAAAGACCCTTCTGCCGCGAGAGGCAATTCTTCATAATAAATCTTCCCGGATTTCACCATATACTTTTTCGGCGTTACCTTCAAATCCAGTGAAAATTGCAAATTCTTCCGTTGTAAATAGGGAAAATTATCCAGTGTCAGATTATCCACCAACATTTTGCCATCCACATTCAAATCAAATTTGTCCGCACTTACGTTACCACTTAAGATGGCTTTGGGTACATAGCCTTCCAGAGAAAAGCTCTGATCGGTATTTAAAATAGAATAACGTAAGTTATTGAAAACAACCTTTTCCAGTTTAAGTGTAACATTTTCCGAAGGTTTTTTCCTGAACCGGATGCGTGTGCGCTCTGCGCCGGAAACCACATTTAGCTGGGACTGGTTGATATAGATATGATCCAGATTATATCTGCCCGTAAACAGATCGATCACATCAAACTGAAAATAGACCTCCTCTGCAGAAAAACTGAAAGATCCTTCCTCTTTCCCGGTTTCTTCCGATGATGCGTAAAGCTCAAAAGACCTCAATTCCACAACAGCACTGGGAAATTTTGTCAAAAGGGAAAGGTTGACATCCCCGGCCCTTATATCTTCTTCCACACGATTGTTGAGTTCCTTGAGAAAAATTTCCGATACTTCATCTTCATAGATAAAGGAAATGATAAAGGACACTACAATAACCACAAATACAGAAAAAAACAATCCCGCTAGAATCGACAGTACAACCCTCATAATTCGGCGTTATTAAATAACAAGTTCATTCAACCTTACTGGGTATTTAAACGAAAATCATACCAAAATGGTACAGTACAAAAGAAAAGGATTGAATAATTCATGCAATTTTCACTGGATTTGCAGATAACGCCGGATAAAATTTACTTGTGGAACTTCCGAACCTCCTCCTCATATCTTGATTTCAGATTCCTCATCTTTTCAATGCTGTTGTCTCTGTCATAAACGCGGACCATATCAGTTATTCCGGTAATCCTGTAAAAGACTCCAAGGGCGGCATCAAAATTATTATCGATGAGGTTATTCTTAATATGGAAGGTAAAATTACTGAATGTTTCCCAGTCCAACTTTTCAGGCAACCCAATATAATACTTCGATTTAGCTTCTAAATCCCTGTATATACCTTCTTCCTGTTCTTCAACCAGGAAGTTTTTGTTGACTACGATAATGGCTTTATCCTCAATGGCTTTATATCTGGAAAATTTCACCCCTTCCTGAATAAACATATCCTGCAGCTCAGGCAGAAAGGTAAAACTTGTCAGATACTTGATCCTTATGCAGTTATACTTATAGGGCTGAATATAAATATAACCAATGGAAGCATTGAAATCGTATTCACAATTTTCAGCAATTTTCTTTGATATTCTGGCAAGATCTTCAAAAGAATAGTTGTTTCTAACCAGCAAAAAAAGCGAACGGGGCTCTGATTCATCAGGAAGATTTTTCCCATGATACCCCGGGAAGGGATCCAAACTCTCTAAAACACAGGTATGGGGAGCGATATTGCTTTCTATGGATGTTAAAGTCTCCCGTTTTTTAATATAACCTGTAACTTCAATGATACGACCAGGTGGCTTCATAGCTTTAAATTTTCGGGAAATATAAAAAAATTAATGTATGAGGTCAACTGTTATTCAATTATTTTAACAAATACCGGATTCCAATTATAAATTATATACCCCCTCATTTGGACAAGCCAAAACCAAACAGGATACTTTGAAGAAATTTATTGTGTTTACGTTTTGGCTTGTCAAAATTAGCAAGCAAAATTTATGAGGCAAAATTATATAAAAGTCTTGATCTTTTTCAATTATTTTTATCCTTGAAAATTGCCTCATAAATTTTACCACAGTACCTTACCGGGCAAATTTTGCCAAAAAATGCAAGAATTTGACCGGTAAGGTACTAAAGCCTAATGAAAGAAGAGCTTACCGTCAGATGAAACAAATTGAATTCAGTAAATAAATCAAGAAATGTTTAATTTTGTAAAAAAATATATACTCAACAAAATGAGGAGGGAAGATATAGAAATAATGGCTCCGGTGGGATCCCATGAATCCTTACATGCTGCTATACAGGCAGGTGCGGGATCTGTTTATTTCGGGGCAGAAAACCTGAACATGCGATCCAAATCTACGGTTAATTTTTCCCTGGATGACTTACAAACCATCGCTGAATATTGCCGCAAGCATCAAGTTAATACCTATCTTACTCTGAACACGGTTCTTTATAATAACGACCTGCAGGAGATGCGGCGCATCATTGACACGGCCAGGGAGAGTGGTATTACTGCCGTTATAGCCAGTGATCTCGCAGCCATTCAATACGCATGGTCTGCCGGAATAGAAGTGCACATCTCCACACAACTTAACATAAGCAATATAGAAAGTCTGAAATTTTTTGCCCAATTTGCCGATGTCATTGTCCTGGCAAGAGAGCTGAGCCTTGAACAGGTGAAGGAGATCACCAAAACCATTAAGGAAGAACGCATTACCGGGCCTTCAGGAAAACCGGTGCGAATCGAACTGTTTATACACGGAGCTCTTTGTATGGCTATTTCCGGTAAATGTTATCTGAGTCTTCATGAAAAAAATTACTCGGCCAACCGTGGAAAATGCCTGCAAATCTGCAGAAGGTCCTATATAGTTAAAGATAAGGAAAGCGAACGCGAACTGGAGGTAGACAATGAATACATTATGTCTCCCAAGGACTTGTCAACGATCTCATTTCTAAACAAGATACTGGATGCCGGCGTGCAGGTATTAAAGATAGAAGGGCGGGCAAGAAGCCCGGAATATGTAAAAACGGTTACAGAATGTTACCATGAAGCTGTTGATGCCTATTTCGAGGGTAATTATACGGAAGAAAAGATCAAGGCATGGCAGACCCGTCTGGCCACTGTTTTCAACAGAGGTTTCTGGGACGGATATTATCTGGGCAAGAGGCTGGGGGAATGGAGTCATCAATATGGCTCCCAGGCCACAACTAAAAAAATCTATGTAGGAAAGATTACCAACTACTATAAGCAAATCCAGGTCGCTGAAATTCTTCCCGAAGCCAATACTGTAGCTGTTAACGATAACATAATGGTCATTGGCCCTTCGACGGGGGTCATTCAATCTACAGTCAGCGAAATCCGGGTAGATGATAAAAATGTGGAAGAATCCCCCAAAAAAATCAAATGTTCCATACCCCTCTCGCGGCGTGTAAGGCCGAGCGACAAACTCTATAAAGTAGTAGCTGCCTCAAAAACCAAAACCCAATAAGCACCGAAAACCATTTAACCCGAATTATTCACAAATAATTCTGCAGATTAAAATTTTTACTCTTCATCCCATGCAGAAACGCTTCCGCCTAACACAGTGCGCACATCTTTCTTTTCAGGAGTACCAAAATAACTGAAGTCCGATCCGGTATTGACTCTTGCTTCAAGCTCTTTTTCAACAGTTAACTCTCCTTTCCCTCCTGTGTTGAGCTTAATATTCACCTTTTGGCAAACCAGATCGGTGCCTGTCAGAATTCCACCTGTATTAACCCTGGCATCCAATGCTTGGGTTTTTCCATCAACCACTACGGTGCCTCCCTGATAAGCCTTTAAATCAAGCTTTTGGGTATTCATTGAAAGTTCGATACGGGAGCCTGAAGTGGCTTTTATCCTAAAAGCATCCTGAACAACCGGTTTTTCAAATTCTACCTCTGCATCTGCCAGTGCAGTGATGCCTTTAAGATCATTAAACGTTACACGGATAAAAACATCCGGCCTTTTTTTCTTTAGCAGTTTATCAGTCATTTTGATCTTCAGTTCCTTCTCCTCTACTTCGGTATCAATCTCATTAAGGTCCACATCGGCACTTTCCATATACAGCTTATTTTCGGTGCCGGGCACCATCACAACCGACATTTTACCAAAAATGCGAATTTCATCATAGTCCTTAACCCCTATTTCCTTAGTCTCCTGACTATAGGAAACGATTGGAATCATCAACATTAAAATTCCTGTCATCCATTTTTTCTTCATCCAATACATAACAAACATTTTTAGATTATAACAATTTGGTTACATTTTTCAATACCCCAGGGGCCATCGAAAAGATGTACCCTCATTCCTTAATGGCCGGGTACATCTTATTCAAACAAAAAATCAAAATCATCGCCCGGAGCCAATTCTGCGGGTTCTTCTTCATTTTTAAAAATCCGGGCATTTTTATTACCCAGCAACTTGATATCGCCTCTTTCCACAAGCAATTTGCTGCCTTCCCTCAATCCGATTGTATAAACATAGGGATTGACAATTAGAAATTCTTTGATGCGCATCTCCCTGGTTTCTCCTGCATGGCCTTCCGGATGGGCATCCAGATAATGGGGGTTGATCTGAAATCTCACCAGATTTAAGGCATGAAAAGAATCCGGTTCGGTGATGGGCATATCATTGGTGGTACAGATGTTAGGGCAGGCTACATTGGCGCCGGCACTCCATCCAATATAAGGCGTATCATTAAGCACCGTATAGCGTATTAATTCAATCAGTTCTTCCTGTTGAAGGTACTTCAGCAGATGAAAAGTATTGCCTCCGCCTACAACAATGGCACTTGCTTCCTTTATCATTTCCCTCTTCCGTAAGAAGGAATAATTATGCAGTGAATCCACTTCCACTCCAAATTCGTCAAACTTCTGCTGAACCTTCTTCTGATATTGATCAAATGTAAAACTCACGGCAGCATAAGGAATAAACAAAACTTTCTTAACCTTATCTCCCAAAAAATTTTTTATGTCATCTCCGGCGTGCTCCAGATACGATTCTCCCGCATTTGTAGAATTGCTTATCAATAACAGTCTCATAAACAATGGATTTTGTGTTACCGTCAGAAATGTAAAAATACAAAAAACAGGCGGATCTTATAGCAATTTCTTTCTGCTAATTTGACAAGGCATTATCAGTAAATACAAAGTATAAAACCCTCCGCTTTTTTAACCCGAATTATTCTCAAATAATTCTGTCGCTATTGAAAAACCTGGCTTTTTGCTTCAATTTTTTTTCGCAAAAAGCCAGGTTTTTCTAATGCGGGGTTATAAAACGAAATGACCGATCATCATCAGAAACTTAGCATAAATCCAATTGTAAAAGGATATAACTGAGGTCCTTTATTTTTTTCGAACAAGGGAACGTCATAATAATTGGCGAATATTTTCAGAAATCCGTATCCGGCCCGTAATGTATAGCCATAACGGAACGGAGAAAGAAAAAAGTCACTCCTGTTTTTATCCTTGTTTTTATCTCCATCATCTCTATAAACAACTTTGGTATGGGACCCCAGTTTCATTCCCCCAATCATACCAACGGAAAAGAACAATATGTTATCGTTACTCAACCGGTTCTGATATTCAAAAATAAGAGGCACTGTGATATAAACCGTGTTTAATTTGGCTTTTTCAAGATTGTACCCTGCACGAGCAAAAGCCGAATCCACCACGATCTGATTGTCTCCTTTTTTAATGGGTAGTTGATTGTCAAAACGATAATCATTGAACTCCACTCCCATACCTGTGCCAACACCAAAAGATTTTCCGATCAGGCTAACATCATACTCGATAAAATTGAGATTCACATTCCAGCTCTTACCGGTATTCAGATCCATATAGCTGTTGTCTTCTGACAGGCTCATTGAAAAATCATTGTTTACATAATTGTTCAATCCGATTTCAAACCCTGTCCAGTGCAAGTCAAAGCCTTTACTTTTCCCAAAATCCAGGTCAAAATCATCCATATCATCGTTCCAGTCATCCTCCCAGTCTTCATAATCAGAATCCCAGGCTCCGTTTTTCTCTTTTACTTCAATACGGGTATCATCTTCATCTTCTGTGATACGGATGATTTTATCCTTAAACTTAATGTGGGTTGTATCTTTACCGGAACCAGGCTCAAGGGTATCTTCCACGGCATTATTCAAATTGTTCGGAGAATAATAAGGTTTACCAATTGTTCTTCCTGATAACTGACCTATATTATATAAAGTAATACATAAGGTCATCACTGTGATCATCAATATTTTTTTCATAGTCAGAAATTTTTGAGGATTTTTAATTCATGTTTCAATGTTCAGAGGTAGGACGGGTGGCTACGCCAATTTGTTACAGGCATCATGCCTATTTTTTTAGGTCAGTAGAAAAACTGAATGATTCCGTTTGAAAAGCCAGACTTTCCAAATTGCCTTCTTCATCATAATGACGCTTCAGAAAAATCTCTTTCCCAGTAAGCTTGCTGATGCCTTCAAAACCCAGATCAGCTATCTCCCATAAACTAAAATTCCGGACGGCGAGTTTTTCCTTAACAGGAGCCTCTATAGATGTGGCCAGAAAACGCTGCACCTTACCATAATTGTTGGATGGCTTCTCATCAATCTGAAACCTCCCCGGTATATCATCTGGTTCCACCAGATACGCATAAACAGGTTCCCGGGATATCCGAATGCTGTATTTAGTTTGTATGCGTTCAGGCATTTCTTCCTTCACTCTCCTGTTCTCAGGCTCAGGAAGAGCAATGCTCCCTTCATTCATCGGTTGATTTGAAATTCCATTATATGCTGTTGAAGAATAATTTATATTCTCTATTCCTTTTTCAACGGATTCTGAAGAAGGTAATAAATTATCTTTATATATTTTATTTTCAACTATTTTAGATGCCTCACCTATATCATCATTATAAGAAATCTCTTGCACCTCCGGGGTTAAAAAATATAACCCTACCATCAGTAATATAGAAGCAGCAAAAGCCATATATCTGGAAACGGTATTTCTATATAGGATAATGGTTCTTCCTCGCTTCAGATCAGATTTCCCCTCATATTGAAGATTTTTATCCGGTTTCAGTACGGTTTTCTTATAGCGCTCGTATTCCTTCTTTTTATCCGGAAATTCATTGATGAGCTGATTGAATTCCCGATTCTGACTTTCAGTAAGCGCCCCCTCAAGCTTGCCAATGGATAATTCATCAAAAAGGGTATAATCGGGCCGGGAAAGCGTTAATTGTTTTTTTAGTGCATCTTTGTCTTTAAAGGAATCCGTGTGCTTCTCAACGACCGGTATGTTTCTGAGCAAATCCAATTCTCTTTTCAAATCGGGATTATTTCTCAGGAAAGCCATTAGATCATCCTTCTGCCAGGAATCCAAATTCCCGTCCAGATAATCCACAAAATATAGTTCGTAATTGTTTCTGTTGATCTTCTCCATAACGTTTCTGTTTATAAAACAGCCTCCATACTCCCGATAAATTTTTTCATGGACAGTCTACCCCGATATATATATACCTTCACCTGAGATTCATTCAAACCGGTTATTTCCCCGATCTCCTGGTAGGAATATCCTTCATAATCCCTGAGCAATATTGCAGATCTCTGAATCTCAGGAAGTCGATTTAGTGCCTGCTCCAGTATATCGCTCAATCCCCTGTATTGGTCCGTATAGGAATAGTCATTAAAATTGATCTCATCCAGGCCGGTCAGTCGCTTTTCTTTTCGGATCAAATCAATCATGGTATGATAAGCTGTAGTGAACAAATAGGATTTGGCTTTTTCCGCGGATACATTGTCGGCATGGATCCATAATTTTTCATAGGTATCCTGGACAACATCCCTGGCTTTTTCTTCTTCTCCTATATTTTTAAGAATAAACCGGTATATCCCGTCTGAAAAGTCATCCACACATTTGTTAAACTCTTGTACAGTCATGGGTTTGATTTCAATCCGTTAAATAGAGTCTGTCTATAATATCCGCTGGCTGCGTTACGCTCGTTTTTCATGCCAGTCAATTACATCTGGCAGAGACGTACGGCCGTACGTCTCTACATTTGGCATTCAAAACTCGCAAGCCTTGCCAGCGAACATTCTAGACGAGACTCTTTCAAATCTCTTTGGCTTTATGGACAAACACTAAATAGGACGATCGAACCCATTAAATGGTTACAGGGCAATTAAAAAAAAGTTGGTAAAAACTTCTCATGGTGCACAGGCTGCTCTTTTATTATTACAAATCATCTGTTATCTTTGCAAATTATTTATAATATAGAACAGAACTCATGCCAAAAGACCTGACAAAATCCATTCATTTTTTTGAGGCATACGAATATATCTATCAGGAACCTGCAGAGGATACACTGCAAACCGATACCACGCGTACCGATACCACTTCTATTCCCCAGGATACTACTGTTCAGACGCAGCCTGTACAAACCCCGGATACAGTAAGCCAACAGGATACCATTGATCAGCCGGATACTTTGGAAAGCCTTCCAGCAGAAGAGGATGAACAGGCTGACACTCTAATCTCCGATACAACAATCAGTAAAGCAGATACGTTGCAAAAGGCGGAAGGACCTACTGAACCTCCGGTACGGCAACCGGTTCGAAGCACTCCGGAAACAACAGATACCATTGCTGATCTTTATGACATATTTGGAGTTACAGAATTGCCCATTTCCAAAAAACTATATACAGATCCTGCATATCACAACTTTCTTTACAACATCCCGGAAGTCAAACCTTCTGATAGTATGGACAGCCGGGCCATCTATCAACCCGTTAAAAAATCACCGGTTACTACCGAAGAAACAAAAGCAGAACAAATTAAAGAATTGCCCATCAACCAAGATTCTCAGGGAGACTTCGACTGGCTTACCTATGTCCTTATAGGCACTTTTCTTTTAATCGGGTGGAGCCGGCTTTTTTTTGCAAAATATTTCTCCGCTCTGATGAAAAGCTTACATTCATATAATTATGCTTCTTCTCTGTATTATGGCAAAAATTCACTGACCATAAAAGCCTCCACGTTGCTCAATCTTACTTTTTTCTTAACTGCCGGTACTTTCCTTTTTCAAACCCTGAATTACTACGAATTTTCCATACCTTTGACAGAGCCTCCCCTTCAACTTCTTGCTTTAACTGGTTTTTTTATGGTATGGTACACATGGAATTATCTGACTTCCGCATTCATTGGTTCTGTATTTTTACACCAGAATAGTTTTCAGGAATATTTTCACAACTATAACCTATACAGAAAAATTCTGGGCATTTCCCTATTTCCTGTAATTCTGGTATTACAATATATATCACCGGAATACAAAGCTGTCATCATCCTTATCGGAGCAATCCTATTTGGAATTTTATATTTCATTCACCTTTTAAGAGGTATTGTTGTTTTTATTAAGAAAAATGTTTCAATATTTTATTTGATTTTGTATCTTTGTGCTCTCGAATTTTTACCTCTTTTACTACTTTACAAAGTATTTATCAGAGGGTTATAATGTAAAATAAATTGCCCTTCAGTCCGGTAACAAATAAATTTGAACTGTGCATGAAAATAAAGAAAATCCTTGTATCTCAACCAAAACCGGAAAACAGCAAATCCCCTTACTTTGATCTGGCTGAAAAATATGGATTGCAAGTTGACTTTCGGCCATTTATCCATGTAGAAGGGATTTCTTCAAAGGAGTTTCGTAAGTCCAGGGTGAACATACTTGATCATACAGCCATTATATTTAAAAGCAGGACGGCTATTGATCATTTTTTCAGAATATGTGAAGAATTGAGGGTCAATGTGCCCGATTCCATGAAATATTTCTGTACCAGTGAAGCTTCTGCTTTTTACCTCCAAAAATATATTGTTTACCGTAAAAGAAAAATCTTTTATGGGAATGGAGATTTCAATGATCTTTTAACCATTATAAAGAAACACAAAAAGGAAAAATTTCTGGTTCCGCTTTCTGATAGCCACAAGGAAGATATCCCCCGAAAGCTGGATAAAAACAAAATAAAGTACACCAAAGCGATCTTTTACAGAACGGTTTGTTCGAATCTTACCGATCTGTCAGATGTCAATTACGATATGCTGGTATTTTATAGTCCTTCAGGCATCAAATCGCTTATGGAAAATTTCCCGGAGTTCAATCAAAATCATACCAAAATTGCAGCATTTGGAACGAAAACGGCTAAGGCCTGCAAAGATGCCGGTTTAAGGATTGATCTTAAAGCCCCCACTTCACAAGCTCCGTCTATGACAATGGCAATAGAAGAATTTTTGGAGAATGGAGAGAAGAAATGACACATAAATCTATATAAATTAATTTAAAGGTTACCTTTTTAAAGGGTAACCTTTTTTATTGATACGATACACCGCATACAGAAAGGAATTCATTCTTCCGACAGCTAAGGCCTGTAAAGGCCGGGAAAACAGGTTAACGTATTATAACACAGGAAACATCCAACTAACAAACAAATGATGAACAGCCTAAGAAAAAATGAACGGTTATCGAGTCAAAAAGAAATTGCTCTTCTTGTAAAAGAAGGAAATACTTTTTTATGCTATCCTTTTAGAATTATGTGGTCTGTTTCACGAAACGAGCGGGATCATTCCTTCCGCATTCAGTCAGCTTTTAGTGTCCCCAAAAAGAAATTCAAAAAAGCAGTGAAAAGAAATAAAATCAGGAGAAGAATGAAGGAAGCTTTCCGGCTCCAGAAAGAACCGTTCAAAAAAGAAATGACGCATCATCCGTTTACCCTTTCCCTTTTGATTATATATACGCCACACAAAGAACTGAACTATGCAAAAATCGAGGCAGGCATGAAAAAATCCTTTCAGATGCTGAAAAAGGTGCTTTCTGAAAAAACACCTTAGGCATTTTGTTGTTTTTATAAAGGAAGCGGATTAAATTTGCCTTAAATCATACTAACTCCTCATATGTTGATGTTTTATTTGTTAGAATCAAAAAATGTATAGTATAATGAAAAAGCTAGGAAAGACGAAACGGATTACAGGTATCTTTTTGCTGGTTGCTGTTGTGTTGATTGGCTTCAGTCAGAAAGATGACTTTAAGATTGCAAAAAGCCTGGACATTTATCATTCGCTGTTCAGGGAGCTTAACATTTTTTATGTAGATGAAACGAACCCTGAAGATCTGGTTGAAACGAGCATAGAGGCCATGCTGGAAAGCCTGGATCCTTATACCAAATACATTCCTGAAAAGGACATGGATGATTTTGAATTTATGACGACCGGAAACTATGGGGGAATCGGTGCTTTAATAAGACAAGATGGGGATTATGCAGTTATTTCCCAGCCTTATAAAGATTTTCCGGCTGATAAAGCGGGACTGAAAACCGGCGATGTCATCAAAAAAATCAATGGCCAGTCCATCGAGGGCTGGGAACTGGAAAAGGTAAGCAATGAGCTGAAAGGGATTCCCGACACCAAGGTAAAAATAACCATTGACCGGTTGGGCCATGAAGAGCCGTTGACAAAAGAAGTAGTAAGAGACGATCTTCATATCAACAGCGTTGCCTATCATGGAATGGCCGATGAAGAGCATGGCATTGGCTATATACGCCTTTCAAAATTTACCAGAAATGCAGGCCGGGAAGTAAGGAATGCATTTAAGGAACTGGAAGAAAACAATGAACTAAACGCAATGGTTCTGGATCTGAGAAATAACCCGGGTGGTCTGCTTAATGAAGCGGTGAACGTGGCCAATATTTTCATACCAAAGGGGGAGGAAATTGTCAGCACCAAAGGCAGGATCAAAAAGTGGAACGAAAATTACACCACCGAAAACCAGCCTCTGGACACCAACATCCGGTTAACCGTTTTGGTCAACCGGGCATCGGCCTCTGCCTCAGAAATTGTTGCCGGCGCCGTTCAGGATCTGGACCGTGGCGTAGTGATCGGCCAGAGGACCTTTGGTAAAGGATTGGTTCAAACCACACGGCCGCTGAATTACAATTCCAAACTCAAGGTTACCACTGCAAAATATTATGTTCCCAGTGGCAGGAGCATTCAGGCAAAAGATTATTCCAACCGCAATGAGGACGGCAGCGTGGGAGAAATTCCCGATTCCCTGATCAAAGAATTTACCACCAGAAACGGAAGAAAGGTATACGACGGTGGAGGCATCCGCCCGGATATCCATATAGAAACTCAGGAACCAAGCAAAATCGCAATTAGCCTGTTGACGCAAAACCTGATTTTTGATTATGCTACCCATTTTACAGTAGATCACGATACCATTCCGACGGCGGGCCAATACGAGATAAGTGATGCCACCTACTCGGATTTCAAGGAGTTTATACTGAACAGATCATGGGAATACACTACACAAAGCCAGGAGAAGCTGAAAGAATTAACCAAGACCTCCAGGCGGGAAAAATATTATGACCAAATCAGGTCAGAGCTAAAGGAGGTCAGAGAAAAGCTAGCGCCCGACAAGGAAGAAGATCTCATGCGTTTTGAATCTTCCATCAAACAATTGCTTAAAGAGGAGATTGCAGGCAGGTACTATTACCAGCAGGGAAAAATCAGGGCCAATCTGAAAGATGACAGGCAGTATGATAAATCGGTCCAGGTGAGCAGAGATCAAAAATTATATCAGAGCATCCTGACAGGAGAATATGAAAGGGACAATATAGAACTAGTACACAAATAATCCAATATGTTCCACGTGGAACAAGTGGGATTTTTAGGATGGGTGTTGAAAAATCACACAAGAAACAACCCAATGATTCATCCGGTACCGTCAACCAGTATGCTGTGTTCTAGTGCCTCGCTCTTCCTTTTGCCTTTTTTTCCGATGATGGCACGACATTAGTGACGCGTGGCACCTGCTATAATGGTGGCAGTTGCACTGATGAATGCCCTGCGAGTTCTTCCTCGTCGTGCGGGACGGTCTCTTGCCTCGGAGCCCACACCGTCGGCAACTGTTCCAACCCTTGCGTTTGTGAAGGCGATCCTCATGACGGTGGTGATGCCGTTTGCGGCACTTGCACCCCTACTGCTGCCGACTGCTCGTGCGAGGCCGGCTGGTATGATACCTACGGGAACGTGTTGAACGGTTGCGAGGGCGATTGCGACTCCGACAATGATGGGTTCGACGCTGACACTCCTGCTTGCGGGGACGATGACTGCGACGATTCGGATCCTGACGTGAATTCTGGTATGGTGGAGGTGTGCAATTACCAGGATGATGATTGTGATGGGGGTTCGACTCCGCCGTATCTTATCGATGAGAGTACTAATGGTCGTTGTACTGTTGATGGTGTGAGTGCTTGTGAGGGTAGTGTGAACCTATGATGCTTGGTTCTGGGTGGAGTATGAGTCTGTAGACAGGATACTGCATGGCATGGCGTATGGTTGGGCCGGGTTGTACTTGTAAAAAACGAACCTTATCATTGCCATACCCAACCAATTCAAGGATGGCAGAAACGCTGACAGGTTTTGCTGCTGTATCTATCTGTAAGGTGACTGAGTCCACTCCGGATTGAAGCGTATCTCCCCCGGAATCCTTCCAGGTAAAACGGGTGTCATCCAGGGCATCATTCACCGTGCAACGGTAGCGCCAGTCCAGCGTATGGTTTATTTTCTCATGGCTGCCGGTGGGTATGTTGCAATGCCAGGCAGAAGGGGCAAATTTTCCTGTGGAATCACGAAAGGAAACGGTATAGTCATTTTCTTCGCTCATGGATTTCAGACGGGGCGTTACGGCATTGAATTTCATTTCAGGCTTACGGCAATGGTAACTCTTCCGCCATCGGTAATCAGCCGTGAGGAGGCAACAGGGCGGCTGCCCTGTATATATCTTATAAGGATTACGTTATGGCCATCAGAGATAAAATTTTTCCCGCAGAAAACTATATACGTTCCAACCCGAATAATTGGAGAATTATTCCTGTCTCCGACAGCGACTTAGTTGAACCTGCATTTTATTCATATTTATAAAAATTTATGCATCATCCAGGCTAAAATACGTTAAATTTGTTAGTAAAAAATTATACAATGAAAAACTATCATTTCACTGCAGAAATAACTAAGGATCCGGAAATAAACCAATACATAGGCGTTGTACCCGGATTACCCGGAGCCCATAGCCAGGCACCAACTCTTGATCAACTCTATAAAAACCTTCAGGAAGTAATTCAACTATGCCTTGATGAAATGACAGATAAAGAAAAGAAGAACCTGCCTGAGTTCATCTGTATCCACCAGATTTCAGTTAAGGCATGAGCAACAAACTACTATTGTTAAAGTAAAACTTCTGGAAAAGGTACTTCTTTACCTGGGTTTTGAAATCAAACGACAAAAAGGCAGCCACGTTTTTTACCGGCATCCTGACGGTAGATATACTACCTTACCCCATCATGGTAATCAAGAAATCAGTAGATCATTACTAAGACAAATTCTCAGAGAAATCGAATTATCACCAGAAGAATTCAATGAGGTGTTAAAAAAGCTTTAGCCTTTTTTCTCCATATTCTAAATAATACCTCTTTAACCCCATCATCAGGTAAACAAACCATTTGTTCCACGTGGAACAAAAACTTTTATATTGTTCATTCAAATTTAATCGGATAAAACCACAGTTAATTCATTCAATATATCTTAAATATAAACTAAAGGCAATCCAACAAGTCTTTTACATCCTTTGAAAAATACTTTGAAGCGCTTTGTAGTTAAATATAATAAAAACCAGAAGACACGACAACACGAAACCACCGAACGCACGACAGGCACGAAAGAACGAAAGGGCGATGGGGCGA
>JAGXLC010000018.1 GCA_018334875.1 Bacteroidales bacterium
TTTTTCAATAGCGTCAGAAACCCGCATCCACTGAGTTTTGCTACAAGAAAATGATTAATATGCGGGTTCAATGGGGGTTGATCTGAATTACTTAAGCTTTGCAGCAATATGATATTGTAATACAAAATTCTAATAAACTTGAACAAGAATTAATTATTCTTAAATAATTCGGGCTATATATCAGTGTAAAGATTTGAACAATAATCCTGTATTGATGTAATAACAGTTGAGTAGGAAAGGAGGCCGAAATGATGAATACTTTAAGAGAACATACAGGTTTATATACAGATTTATATGAGCTTACCATGGCTCAGGGATATTATTTTTCCGGAAAGAAAGATGAACCTGCCGCTTTTGACTATTTTTTCAGAGATAATCCGTTTGGAGGGGGCTACGTAATTTTTGCCGGATTGTGGAATTTGCTGGAAGCCCTTCAAAACTTCGCCTTTTCTGAAGAATCCATTGACTATCTCAGGAAGAACGGGTTTAAAGAAGAATTCCTCGAATACCTCTCGGGGTTTTCCTTCCACGGTACCATCACCAGTGTGCCGGAAGGTGAGGTGGTTTTTCCGGTCGAGCCAGTTTTGAGGGTGGAAGGCAATATCATCGAATGCCAGGTAATTGAAACCATGCTACTCAATTACCTGAACTTTGAATCACTGATTGCCACGAAAGCTTCCAGAATCAGACGTATGGCCGGCAACAAAATGGTAAGTGATTTCGGTCTTCGCCGCGCCCAGGGATTGGGTGGACTTCAGGCCAGCCGGGCTGCCATCATCGGAGGTGTCGATTCCACCTCGAATGTACTGGCCGGTTACCGTTATAACGTAAAAATTACGGGTACCCTGGCCCATAGCTGGATACAAAGCTTTGATGATGAACTGACAGCTTTCAGGAAATATGCCGAAGTGTTTCCCGAAAATACCGTTCTTCTCGTAGACACCTTCGACACGCTAAACCTGGGAATTCCCAATGCCATAAAAGTTGGGCATGAATTGAAGGAGAAAGGCTACCAGCTCAAGGCCATACGGCTGGATAGCGGGGATCTGGCTTATTTCAGCAAAAAAGCCAGGAAAATGCTCGATGATGCAGGACTTCAGGAAACCAAGATTCTGGCATCAAACCAGCTTGACGAATATGTAATCAGAAGCCTTTGGGAGCAGCAAGCCCCTATTGACGGATTCGGGGTAGGGACAGAACTGATAACAGGCAAGAACACCGCAGCTCTTGACGGTGTATATAAGCTTGCTATGAACAAAAATGAACCCAAACTGAAAATATCCGATACCTATCAGAAAATATCCCTGCCCGGCCTGAAAAAAGTATTTCGTTATTACAACGGACAGAACTATTTCTATGCCGATTGTATCGCCATGGAGGACGAAGAAGATCCCGAACGGATGATTCATCCTTATGAAATGGATAAAACATGCAAGCTGAAAGGATTGAAGAAGGAAATGCTGCAACAAAAGGTATATGAAAAAGGAGATATATTGATCGGGGAAAAATCCCCGTCGGAGATTCAGTCCTACGTAAAAGAAAGATTGAGCCATCTGCCGGAGGAACATCAGAGATTTGAGATGCCCCATATATACAAAGTCGGTATCTCAACAAAATTAAACAATATTAGAAATCAACTTGTTAAGGAATTAAGAAATCAGTCGGAATGATGAAATAAAAAAGGGAGGTAATATGAATGCATTGCTCATAGTGGATGTACAGAATGATTTTTGCCCGGGAGGAGCCCTGGAAGTACCCCGGGGAGATGAAGTAGTTCCGGTGATCAATAAACTCAATAAAAAATTTGATGCTGTCATACAAACACAGGACTGGCATCCAAAAGAACACTGGTCCTTTGCCTCTTCCCATAAAGAGAAAGAACCATTTGGCACAACTGAACTGAACTACGGTGAACAGGTGCTGTGGCCCGATCATTGTGTTCAGCAAACAAAGGGGGCCGAATTTCATCCGGAGCTGGACACACAGCCTACTCAACTGATCATCAGAAAAGGATTCCGAAAATCCATTGATTCGTATTCGGCATTTTATGAAAATGACCAGGAGACCCCAACCGGATTAACGGGTTATCTGGATGACAGGGATATCGACACATTATACGTTACGGGTCTTGCCACCGACTTTTGTGTAAAATGGTCGGTACTCGACGGCATTAAGGAAGGTTTTAAGGTTTATGTAGTGGAAGATGCCATCCGGGGCATTGATGTTGACGGTTCACTGAAACAGGCTTTGGATGAGATGAAACAGGCCGGCGCCAAGTTTGTTAAAGCGGACGAAATTTAAAGATAATGATTGGGTGATTGGGTGATTGGTTATTGGGTGACAAGATCCCTACCAATCACCAAAAACTTCCTGAATTTTCGCTCACTCACTCTATCGTGCCATCCTACAGTCTTGCCAGTCGTGCCTTCGTACGATCGTTTCGGGTTTCGTGTCCCGGGTTTCGGGTTGACAGTAGCTACATTCATTTTCCTGTAGCTTTATTCCGCTTTGTCGCATGCTTACCCCATCGCTTAAGTCACTTCATCGTTCTTTCCTGCCATCCTTCTTTCGTGCAGTCGTGCCAGTCGTATAGTCGTACCATTTTGCTGTCGTTCCATCGTGCCGTCTTGCCTCGCTAATTCTCTTCCCCCACCAACCCCAATGAATCAACCGAAATAATTCTGGGTTAATTTAAATTTAACATTAATTTAACATTAACAGAATTCTTTCAATTTCTCATATAGCTATCTTTGCATCTGTCAATTTTTATTCAGAAAAGAACCTTATGGAAAATCTTTATCTGATTATCGTTATTGTTCTTTTCGCACTAGCTGTTTCCGACCTGGTAGTAGGTGTGAGCAACGATGCGGTTAACTTCCTGAGCTCATCGCTCGGTTCAAAAGCAGCGCCCCGTTACATCATCATGGCTGTGTCCGCCGCGGGAATCGTTATAGGGGCAACTTTTTCGAGCGGTATGATGGAGGTCGCCAGAAAAGGGATTTTTCATCCCGAGATGTTTTATTTCTCCGAGATCATGATGATCTTTCTGGCAGTGATGCTCACGGATATCCTGCTCCTCGACCTGTATAGTACTTTTGCCCTGCCCACCTCAACCACCGTATCCATTGTGTTCGAGCTGCTGGGTGCAGCCGTGGCTGTTTCACTGATAAAACTGGGGTCGGAAAATGAAACTGCCAGTACCCTCGGAGGATATATCAACTCAGCAAACGCCCTGGCCATTATTTCGGGTATTCTGTTGTCGGTGATCATAGCATTTATCATAGGGGCCATTGTTCAATATTTTGTCAGACTGGTTTTTACCTTCCATTATAAAAAATACCTGAAATATTTCGGAGCAGTCTGGGGTGGTCTGGCCATAGCAGCCATCACCTACTTTATCCTCATTAAAGGAGCCAAAGATTCTTCCCTGATCACTGATCAAGGATACCAATGGATTCAGGAGAATGCGGCCCCCATCCTTCTTATAAGTTTTGTGGGCTGGACGTTTATACTTCAGGCGCTTTTCTGGATTTCCAAAGTCAATGTATTCAGAGGTGTGGTTCTGATAGGAACTTTTGCTTTAGCCTTTGCTTTTGCCAGTAACGACCTGGTGAATTTTATCGGCGTGCCTGTTGCAGGATTCAAATCATTTCAGGAACTTAATGCCACACCCGGTGCATCACCCGATTCTTTACTAATGGAAGGCTTGACCGGAAGTGTTCAAACCAATACTTTCCTGCTCCTGACTGCCGGCGTTATCATGGTCATTACACTATATTTCTCAAGAAAAGCCCGGTCGGTTACTCAAACCGAGCTCAACCTGAGCAGGCAAAGCGAAGGCTATGAAAGATTCGGTGCTTCCGGATTTTCCAGGATAATAGTCAGAAAAGCAATTGAGCTTAATACCATGATTAAAGGATTGCTTCCAAAAAGCTGGCAAAAAAAGATCGATCAAAGGTTTAACCTGGACCAAACGCCGGAAAAGGAGCAAACCAAAAAAGAGGACAAAGCCCACTACGATCTGGTAAGGGCTTCCGTAACCCTGACTGTTGCCAGTATCATCATTTCCTTTGCTACTTCCCTGAAGCTACCCTTGTCAACTACCTATGTAACTTTCATGGTAGCCATGGGCACCTCCCTGGCTGACAGAGCCTGGGGAAGAGAAAGTGCCGTATACAGAATAACCGGCTTGCTGACCGTAATAGGGGGATGGTTCTTTACTGCATTGATTGCCTTTACCGTGTCTTTTATTGTAGCGAACATCATTACCTACGGAGGTATCATTGCCATTGTGGGTATGTTGCTTTTAGCCCTTTTCTTGCTGATCAGAACCCATGCCATCCACAAAAAAAGATCAGAAAGGGAAAAAGAACTGGAAGAGATCACAGCAGATCAGATCGAAGACGGAAACATTCTGGAAAAATGCACCAAAGAAATCAATAATATACTGAACACAGTCATCAATACTTTCAATGAAACATTGACGGCTATATCCGAAGAAGACAGGAAGAAACTTAAAGATATTAACAAAACCGTAAAGAAACTCAATGAAGAAGCCAAGAGCATTAAAGACAATGTCCACTGGACATTGGATAAGCTGAAGGAAGACGATATTGAAACAGGCCATTATTATGTTCAGGTAACCGATTATCTCAGAGAAATGGCCCATTCACTCAATTTAATTGCGGAGCCAAGCTATGAACATATTGCAAACCAACATAAAAGCCTGAATAAAAACCAAATTCAGGAACTAATGAACCTGAATAAAGAGATCACCCTCCTTTTCACTAATGCGATGCACATCATTGAAAACAACAGTTTTGAAAAAATGGGTGATCTAGTTATCCAGCAACAGCAAGAAACGCTGAATTACATTGCCCAATGCAGAAAATCACAGATTAAGCGAGTCAAAAAGAAAAAAACCAGCACCAAAAACAGCATTCTGTTTCTGCAATTGCTGAATGAAATGAAAAACTTCACACTCCATACGGTGAACCTGCTTAAAGCCCAAAGAGATTTCATCACCAACCAGAGAAACATGATAAAAACAAAATCACCCGACCGATAAACAAGAGTTTTCCGGCAGGTGATTTGTTCTGCAAGCTACCAGATATTTGTTTATCAGTATCTTATGAGGATTTATTTTTGTTTTTGGAATGTCGTATAACTCTAGCTTCCAGATAGAAGATGATCTCTTCGGCAATGTTTTTGATTAAATCCCCTACCCGCTCCAATTTATCCATGCTCCGGAAAAGATAAAGGCCATTGAGGACATCTTCCTCCTTCTTTTGGGAATAAAAGGCAGAGATGATGTTGGCTGACTCCTGGTTTTTATTGTCGATATATTTGTCCTTGCGAAATACTTTCCGGGCATAATCCGCATTTTCATTCTCCAGGGCATCAATTACATTGTCAAACATATCATCGGCCTGATCAAAAATGGCAGCCAGCTCCAGTTTTTTGATCAGATCTTTGCTGTAATGGGAATGCAGGTTGAGCATATATTTGGCTATTCCGTTGGCATGATCGCCAATTCTCTCAGTACTGGTAACACACTTCATCAGGGCAATCAATAACCGAAGATCTCCTGCCACAGGCTGATGTAGTGCCAAATAGTTCTCACAGTCGCTGTTAATGCTTAATTCAAACGCATCAATCCGGCCCTCATTGTGAATGATCTCTTCGGCCAAATCCAGATCTTCATTGATCAGCGCCCGCTTCGCTTTTTGAAGCTGATCCTTGGTATAATCCATCATAACAACCAGAGACAACCTCAGCTTTTGCAATTCCCTTTCCTGATAATTCATAATAATTTTTTGTATCTTCTACAACTCCGTTATCCAAACCGGCCTGTGATATAGTTCTCGGTCTTTTTGTACTCAGGATTTGTAAACAACTTATGGGTGGTATCGTATTCTATAAGCTCACCCATATAGAGAAAAGCCGTATAATCGCTGATCCGTCCTGCCTGCTGCATGTTATGTGTTACGATCAGGATGGTATAATGCTCCTTCAATTTAGTGATCAGATCTTCCAATCTGGAAGTGGATATCGGGTCGAGGGCTGAAGTGGGTTCATCCATCAGGATGATCGAAGGCTTCACTGCCAATGTTCTTGCAATACAAAGCCTCTGCTGCTGACCACCGGATAATGACAAAGCATTTCGCTTGAGGTCATCGCGAACTTCACCCCAAAGGCCAACCTGCTGCAAAGCATCCTGTACCCTTTCCTGAAGGATGTTTTTATTCTTTATGCCCTGTATCCTTAAGCCATAGGCAACATTATCAAAGATTGACTTCGGGAATGGATTGGGAGCCTGAAAAACCATGCCCACATCTTTCCTGAGCTGTTCCACTTCTACCTTATCCCTGTAGATATCCACTCCATCGATGGTAATGCTACCCGTATGTTTGAAATTATCAATAAAATCATTCATCCTGTTAAACAAACGAAGGAAAGTGGATTTACCACATCCGGATGGTCCGATAAAGGCAGTAACGGCATTTTTCTTTATGTCCATGCTCACATTTGCTATGGCCTGGAATTTGCCGTAATAAACGTTTGAATTTTCCGTCCTGATGATAACCGAATTATTATCAACACGCTGTTTCCCTATTGTATCATCTTTTCGGATGTTATTAACCTGCAGGTTAACATCCTTTTGTTTCTGGTCTATTGCCATATCTAATGTATTGGTAGCTTGCATATTTCTAATTTTAATTTTTTGTTAAACAATTGCTTTATCCTGTAAGCTTTTTTTGCCATCTGTACCTCAGCAAAACGGCCATACCATTCATCAGCAATGTTATGGCCAGCAAGACGAGGATGGCTGCAGCGGCATTGATGATGAATCCATGCTGGGGCCGTGAAGTCCAGTTGAATATCTGGATGGGCAGCACGGTAAATTCATCCATCGGTGAAGCTGGTGCAAAGGGCACGTATGCCAGTGCACCGACAGCTATAAGCGGAGCTGCTTCCCCTACGGCTCTTGATAATGCCAGAATAACTCCTGTAAGTATGCCCCCAAAAGAAGCTGGTAATACTTGATACCATATTGTTTGCCACTTTGAGGCACCCATTCCGTAAGATCCTTGCCTGATGGAATCAGGCACTGCCTTAATGGCCTCACGGGTGGCAACAATGATAATGGGCAGAATGAGCAAAGAAAGCGTCATAGCTCCGGAAAGCAGTGAATTGCCAAATCCAAGGGTTCTGACAAAAATCATGATACCAAGCAATCCGTATATGATAGAGGGCACGCCGGCAAGATTGGATATGTTCATCTCAAGGAAAGAAGAAAACTTGTTCTTTTTTGCATACTCCTCAAGATAGATGCCAGCAGCAACTCCCAGCGGAAAAGAAATTAGCGCTGTAAGCCCCATTATCCATACCGATCCCATCATTGCCACTTTTATGCCTGATTCTTCAGGAAAACGGGAGGGAAGGCTTCTCAAAAAGTCGAGATCCAGGCGTTGAATGCCGTCCATGAAAATGTCTCCGATGAAAACAGCAAGCAGTACAATACCAATGAGGGTTGCTATGAGGCCCCAAACCTGAAAGGCTTTGTCCTTTATCCTGTTGATCAAAAATTTACTCATATTTCTCCCTGTACTTGTTCTTTAGCCAATGGCTAACCGTATTCAACAAAAAGGTGAATATAAACAACGTCAGACCCACTACAAAAATCGTTTTGTACTCCAATGTACCGTGCTGAATATCGCCCAGGCTTACCTGCACAATGTAAGCGGTCATGGTTTCAATGGGAACCAGCGGATTGGCAGTCAGGTTGGGTTGCTGACCCGCTGCAATGGTAACGATCATGGTTTCCCCAATGGCCCGGGATATGGCCAGAATAATCGATACCACAATACCCGAAGAAGCCGCGGGGATTGTAACCCTGAATGCTGTCTGAAGCTTCGTTGATCCCATTCCATAGGATGCCTCCCGCAAGGAATAAGGAACGGCAAATAAAGCATCTTCACTGAGTGAAGATATATAGGGTATGATCATGATGCCCATAACTATGCCTGCTGATAAACTATTGAAAGTGGCTATACCGGGTATCAATGTCTTAAGAAACGGAGTAACCACGATCAATGCAAAAAATCCGTAGACAACCGTTGGAACGGCAGCCAGAAGCTCCAACATTGGCTTGACCGTTGATCTGAATTTTTTGGGAGCATATTCATTTAAAAAAACGGCTATGGATAAACCTATCGGTATGGCGATAGCAATGGCAATCGATGAAGTAAGCAATGTACCACTGAGCAGCGGCATGATGCCGAAATGTTTATCAGTAAATAAAGGAGTCCATTGCTTATCGGTGAGAAACTCGCCGATGGATACTTCACCAAAGAAGCTTACCGATTCATACAGCAGGGTAAAAATAATTGCAAGAGTAGTTAATATGGTTATGGAAGCGCTTCCCCCCAAAAGCACTTCCATCGTTTTTTCTCTTGTTTTTTTTCCAATTACCATCAATTGCCTAACTGCTATTTGAAGATTCTCCTATAAATTTCTTGAATTTGGCCAATTCCTCTTTGTACTGTTCCTCGGGAAGGGGAACATAGCCAACATCCTTGACAAGATTTCCGGCTTGATTCAGGTAATATCGGACGAAGTCCTCTACGGTTTTCTTTTTGGCAGCCTCTTTCCTCACATAAATGAATACGGGACGGGAGAGCGGTTTATACGTATTGCTGGCCACTGTTTCAATAGTGGGTTTTACTGGTTTTCCGTCACCATTATCAACCCCGACCAGTTTCAACTTCTGCGCGTTTTCTTCATAATAAGCCAGGCCGAAGAAACCCACTCCATACTTATCGCCGGCAACTCCCTGAACAAGCACATTGTCGTCTTCACTTGCTGTGAAATCGCCACGGCTGGATCCGCTTTGGCCCACGATCGCTTCTGTAAAGTAATCGTATGTTCCTGAAGCTACACCGGGCCCATATAAATTGATCTTTTCATCAGGCCATTCGGGACGGATTTGATTCCAACGGGTAATTTTTCCCTGTGCTTCAGGTTCCCAAAGTTTTTCAAGCTCCTCTACAGTAAAATGATCCACCCAGTCATTATCAGGATTGACCAAAACTGCTATACCGTCATAGGCAATAGTAAGCTCAATATATTCCACTCCATTTTCCTTAGCCTGGGCTATTTCCTGCTCCATTATGGGCCGGGATGCATTAGAAATATCCGTTTCTCCCCGCGTAAACTTCTTGAATCCACCACCGCTCCCGGATACTCCCACGGTGACCCTTACATCCGGCTGTTCGCTACGGTATTCCTCGGCAATGGCTTCCGTGATGGGATATACTGTACTGGATCCGTCGATTCTTATCCGTCCGTCCAGTGAATCACCGCCTTGCTGTCCTCCGCCCCCACATGAGTTCAAAATCACTAAACCCAACACCGGAACTGCCCTTAATACCCAACGTTTTATTTGATCAAGTCCCTTGCCAAATGGCCAAAAGGAACAGACCTTCAAAACTGCAGAACCAGGGGTCGTTTTTCCATGTGTGTTCTTCTTCATAGATTTTAATTTTTAACGCGCCTCAATATTTTTATTAATTTATTTATTGCTTATTGCCATCTTAATGAAGCAACAAACTGTTTGATTTTTCTACCGTATAATTTTATATCAGATTTTCAGTTTTCACTGTTAATGTGTTTCAAAATTAAATTACAAACAGACATTACCTGTTAAACCTACATTAAGGAATTACAAAATGAGTATTAAGTCAATGTTAACTTAATGTTAAATTGAATTGTAATGGATGGCTTGACGGGAGTTAGACGAAGATGGTCATTCATGCATTCAATCCCCCTTCACTTTGTTAGGGTTGCTTACGCAAAAGCTTCAGCGACAGCGTGTGGGCAGGAATGCATTCTATTTAGAGTCTGTCTATAATATCCGCTGGCTGTGTTACGCTCTTTTTCATGCCAGTCGATTACATCTGGTAGAGACGTACGGCCGTACGTCTCTACATTTGTCATTCAAAACTCGCAAGCCTTGCCAGCGAACATTCCAGACGAGACTCTTTCAAATCTCTTTGACTTTATGGACAAACACTATTTAGCTAATGGCAATACGAGACCCGGGTCCCGAAACACAAGATCTATTTCAGTCTACGTACTTATACCCCACGCCTTTGATTGTCTTGATGTGCTCACCCCCGATTTTTTCCCTCAATTTTCTGATATGTACATCGATGGTCCGGTCACCGACAACTATATCCTCTCCCCAAACCCTGGAAAAAATCTCGTCCCGGGTAAAGACCTTGTCGGGTTTGGAAATGAGCAGCAAGAGCAACTCGAATTCCTTTTTAGGCAGGATCAGTTCTTTCTCGCCTTTTTTTACCTGGTATTTTTCCTTGTCGATGGTCAGGTCTGATTGTTTTATAATGGTTTCTTCGGTTTCTTCTACTTCAGCCTTTTGTTTGTAGCGTTTTAGCAATGCTTTGATGCGGCTTAACAGCACTTTGGGCTTAATGGGTTTGGTAATGTAATCGTCGCCTCCAGCCTCAAATCCTGCTATCTGGGAATAATCTTCTCCACGGGCAGTAAGAAATGCAATAACAGTATTCTGTAGATCATTATTCTGCCGCATTTTATCACATGTTTCAATTCCGTCCATCTCCGGCATCATCACATCCAGAAGGATAAGGTGAGGTTTTATTTCTTTTGCTTTCTCAATGGCATCCCTGCCATTTTGTGTGGAATATACCTGATATCCGGCTTTTTTTAAATTATACCCGAGAAACTCCAGAACGTCGGGTTCATCATCAACAAGTAAAATTTTATGACTATTGTTTTCCATGGGTTACTGGATTAAAATGAATGGTTCAAAATAAAGAAATTCTTATTAAAAGAACGCTAATTTTTCTTTAACTCCATTTTAAATGAAAGTTAAACGTGTGATCTCATTTATAAATTACTTAATGTAACATTAAACATGAAATAACATCGGGTAATTTGATATGCTATTTATTTGCACTGATCATTTAAACAAAATCAAATGTTGAATTTAAAAATGAAAAACAAAATGAAAACATCTATTTTAAAAATTGGTACAGGTATTCTTCTTGCTTTAATGATCGGGTTTACCGCCTGTGAAGAAGACGAAACGCCTGAAGTAGAAAATCCCAAACTGGTATCTGTGGATGTCGAAAGCGACAATTCAAAAGCAGTTGTTTATTTCAGTGAAGGGATTTACAAGAACGATGATGCCACTGGTGCATTGGATGCAAGCAGCTTTAATGTCACCCTCGATGCAGAAGATCTGGAGATCACCGACTTTACCGTCACCCATACAGCAGGTGACAACAGTGCGGATATCTCCCTGACAATCTCCAGCCAGGAAGCTACCGGTGAGGAGACGATACAGGTTGAAATAGCACAAGGTGCTGCTTATGATGAGGATGGAAATCCCATTCAATCCGGTTCGGTTACCGATAAGCTGGCTAAGATGGAAGGTGAAACGGATATCTATGAAAAACTGCTTATTGCCTATGAAGAAGCTGGAACCCTACCAGGCGATTACAAATCGGTATTGAAATCCCATCTGACCGATAACAACAACGACACGGTGAATTTGGGATATAACGGAGACCCGGCCGCCAGCCTTCCGGAATTGGGAGCCAATACAAGTGCCGCTTCTAACCCCGGTGGATTCTTTGAGGATGTTTCCTATAAGGGAGCCTTCGATCCAAATGGCGATAACTGGGCCGCCGGATGGACTTTAACTTATGGAATGGACGATGTATATGATTACAATTCCGATGATACAGTAACCATTACCGATAATATAACATCCGACGAAACCTGGAACAAGGAAACACTTTACAAACTCGACGGTTTTGTTTTTGTGGAAGACGGAGCCACTTTGACCATAGAAGCAGGTACCATGGTACAGGGAAAACCCGGACAGGGGGAAAATGCAAGTGCTATGATCGTGAAGAGGGGTGGAAAGATTCACGCCGAAGGTACAGCCGATAAACCCATTGTATTCACAGGAGATGACGATACTTACCACGGAGATGGATATAATAAAGAAGTTCGCGGATTATGGGGTGGTCTGATCGTTCTGGGTAAGGCAACTAACAACAATTCCACGGATAAACGTGTAGAAGGCATTCCTGAAAACTATGAGGCTTACTATGGCGGTAACGATGACTCCGATAACTCCGGCATCCTTAAATATGTTTCCATTCGTCACGGTGGTACTGACATAGGCCAGGGCAATGAAATTAACGGTCTTACATTAGCAAGTGTTGGAAACGGTACCGAAATTCGTTACATCGAAGTAATAGCCAACGTAGACGATGGAGTGGAATGGTTTGGCGGAGCTGCCGATACCAAAAATCTGCTCGTTTCATACTGCGGAGATGACTCCTATGACTATGATGAAGGCTTCCACGGTAAGGGCCAGTTTTGGGCAACCATCCAGTCTGACGATGCGGGTGACCGATTGGGTGAACACGACGGCGGAACAGGTGATACCGAGGCAGCGGAACCGTATGCCACACCTGAAATTTACAATGCCACCTATATCGGACATGGTGATAATCTGATCACTTTCCGCGACAATGCAGGCGGAACTTATGCAAACTCGATTTTTGTAAACACCGGTGAGGGGATTGAAGTAGAATACAGGGATGATAAAGCAAGCAGCAGCTATGACATGCTGACCAATGATCATCTTGTTATTAAAGACAACATTTTTCATAAAATAGACGGGAGTAACTAAAAGGTAAACTTTATTTAATATAAACTTAATAAGCTGCCGGGTGTTTAAACCGGCAGCTTATTGCATTTTTGCACAAAATCAAAACAAACTGAAAATGAAGCTGAGAAGCGTATTAACACTGATCATCCTGTTGATAAACATTTCTTTGGTTTTAGGACAAAAAGGAACACTTCGCGGTAAGATCACGGACGAAGAAACCGGCGAAACCCTTATTGGTTCCACCATAAAAGTCAAAAACAAAACCATAGGGACCATCTCGGATTTTGACGGCAATTATAGCCTTAAACTTTCGCCCGGAGTATATACCATCCAGGTTTCATTTGTATCATATGAAACCAAGGTATTTGAGGACATAAAAATTCAGAGTGACGAGATTACCAAGCTCAATGTTAATCTTGGAAAAGCGGATACAGAAATCGGTGAGGTGGTGATTACGGCAGAAGCCAGAGGAACCTCTGAGAATGCCATGCAAATTCTTCAGAAAAAATCCTCTAAAGTGATGGATGGGATATCTTCTGAACAAATTAACAAACTGGGTGATGCCACAGCAGCTAAGGCTTTGAAAAGGGTCACCGGTGTTTCTGTTCAGGATGACAAATATATATATGTAAGGGGCCTGGGAAGTCGCTATACCAAAATAACACTTAACCAGGCCGATATTCCGGCTCTGGACCCTGAAAAAAATACGGTGCAGATGGATATTTTCCCGGGCAACATCATTGAAAACATTGAGGTGCATAAAACATTCACTCCTGATATGCCAGGTGAATCAACCGGAGGCCAGGTCGACGTAGTAACCAAGGATTTTCCCTCCAATTTTACGCTTCAATTCTCCTCTTCATTTGGTTATAACCCCCAGGTACACCTGAATAACAACTTTCTAAGCTATGAGGGTGGAAACACAGACTGGTTGGGAAGAGATGACGGCACCAGAGCTATCCCCGACCGGGCAGACCAAGCATTAGACAGAATGATTGAAGACGATCTGGGACAAATTGTTCAGGGACAGTTCACCACCGAAGAATTAATGGATATCAGCCAATCATTTAATAAAACAATGGCTCCGCGGGAAAAACAATCCTTTTTGGATCACAATCACAAGTTCTCTATAGGCAACCAAACCGACTTTCTGGGTAATCCCCTCGGTTATAATGCTGCTGTTAGCTATACCAGAAACTTCTCCTACTACAATGAAGGAACATATGGTATATATGAAGAAAGCAATACACCCTCTCCCTTAAAAATCATGGAGGATGAAAGAGGAAGCGAAAAAGTGAACATTACCGGGCTGTTAAACATGAATTACAAATTGTCCAATAACAACAAATTGGGGGTGCGTTATCTGAAGTCACAAAATGGCACCAAAAATGCCCGTTATCAGGATGGCTATTTCTTTTATGAAAACAGGCAAAATACCGACCGGAATCTCGGATTTCTGGAACGCGGCTTCGATTCTTACCAAGTCCACGGAAAACATGTATTGCCTTCACTCAACAAAATGGTCATCGACTGGATGGGGGCTTATACGGACATGCACCAGGAAGAACCAGATCTCAGGTTTTTTGAAAATCTGTATGAAATAAACAATGGCAAAGTGTCCAACTATAAGTTAAAGACCAACACTACACCAGCCCGGTTTTACAGAAATATGAACGAACAAAACTTTCATACCAAAGTAAATTTGGAATTACCGGTAAAAATTTTCGAAGGCGATTCAAAACTGAAAGTGGGAGCTGAATATTCAAACAAAAACCGAAACCTGAATAATACAAAATTCTCCCTTACTTATAATATGACCAGTTTTCCCACCGGAGAGCCGGAATATTATCTGAACAACTATATGATTTCATCTTCCAGACCTTTGGGATATTATTATACCAATGATCACCGGAACGATCTGAATAATAGTTACAGGGCAGAACAAGAAGTATTAAGCGCCTACGGAATGATAGATCTGAGAATAGCTGATAACTGGAGAATCGTCACCGGCGCAAGAATGGAAAATTCCTACATTTTCACCGAAAACAAGGTAGATGAGGACGCAGATACATACAAAAGCGGAGAATTGAAAGAAACAGATTTTCTTCCTTCCCTGAATATGACCTACACCATTCAGGAAGATATGAACCTGCGCCTTGGCCTTACCCGAACATTAGCCAGACCTATTTTTAAGGAGATTGGTACTGCTTATTACGATTATAAATCAGGGTTTTATGTTTACGGGAATCCGGACTTACAAAGAGCCCTTATCGATAACCTGGATTTAAGATGGGAATACTTTTTTAAGCGAGGGGAAAAAATAGCAGTCAGTGGTTTCTATAAATCTTTTCAGAATCCCATTGAGCAAAAGCTATTGGTTGAAACACAAAATTATGAGATCAAATATGTAAATTCCGAAGGTGCCAGGTTATATGGTGCCGAATTGGAATTCAGGAAAAAATTGGATTTTGTGGATGCATTAAGCAATTTCTATCTGGGTGGAAATTTTACCTATGTCAAATCAGCGGTACAAATTCCGGAAGATGTGTTGGAGGATATCCGGGTGGGAGATCCCGACAGGGAAGATACCCGGCCCATGCTGGGTCAGGCTCCCTATATAGCTAACGCCTATTTGAACTACGAAAACAACCAGCGAGGTCTTAGCACAACAATGGGTTTTCATGTGAGCGGAGAAAAGCTCAGTCTTATCACTAAAGGAAGTACACCTTACATATACGAATTACCGCGACCTGCCTTAAATTTTAGTGTCGAAAAGAAAATTGGGGAGCAAATTACTGTTGATGCCTCTGTTGACAATATTTTGAACTCCAAATACAGAGAAGCGCATCATTTCGACAGTGGTGACCGGTATAGTCTAAAACATGCAGAGGGAAGAAAATTCTCAGTGGGAATCAAGTACGCAATTGAATAATCATAAAATTCCTCACTCAATTGCAGAGTTAGGGGCTATCAATCCAGCCCCACAAATAATTAACATGTATTTAATACTGAAATAACATTTTCTTAAATTTGGCGTAATCAATAATAGAACATGTGGTATAAATCTTAAAAAGAACAATCATGAAAAAAACAATTACATATTTACTTCTGTTTTTACTGCCTGTCATTGTTTGCTCGCAGGAGGTGACCAGGGAAGAGGGTAAATATTACACCCAGGAGGGGGAGCTTTTTACCGGTATCAACAAAAAGTACTACGAAAATGGCAATATAAAGGGTGAATTCAATATAGAAGACGGGGTTTTGGACGGCAAATCCGTGGTTTATTTCAAAGACGGCGCCAAAAAAGAAGTCCGCTCCTATAAGAATGGGAAAATGCATGGTGTTTGGAAAACATGGAACGAAAACGGCATTAAGGTTGCCCGGGCAGTTTATAAAAAAGGTAAAAAGAATGGTACATGGAAAATCTGGGATGACGATGGCACCCTGCGATTCAGAATGAAATATGATGAGGGGAAAAAAACGGGCAAATGGTATAATTACGATAAAAACGGCAACCTCGTGGCAACGAAGGAATTCGGGGAAAACTAGTAATGGGTTGTGAGTTATGAGTTGTAAGTTATGAGTTATGAGTATGTGAGTGACGTGAGCTGAGTGAATGTGAGTTAGATGCTGGTTCAGAGGACATTTGTCTCAAAACTCATTACTCACTACTCATTATCTCCTACTCAAATTTCAGCATCTTCTCAGGATTCGGGCACAGGTTCATGTAGTAATCCTTGTCAGTAACCGGTGCAACGCCATAAAAGTCGCCTTTCCAGCCCAACATATCACTGATCAGTTGAAAGTGCAAATGTGGAGGCCACTGCCCATTCTCATCCGAATCTCCAATACTGGCAAAATCATCCCCTTTAAGTATCTCCATACCTTCCTCTAAACCTTTAAGGGATGATCGACTTAAATGTCCGTAAAGTGTATAAAAAGTTACATCATTCAAATGATGCTCCAGAACAATCGTAGCACCATAATCTCCGAACTTGTTGTTGTCACGAAAACTATGAACCCATGAATTAATCGGGGCATAAATGATGGTACCGGCCGGCACCCATATATCGATTCCCAGGTGAATGGTGCGAACTCCTTTTCCTTTCCCCCCGTTAAATATAGAACTTTGATGATATATGATCCGGTCTTCTCCGTAACCTCCGATACCTAGTTTTTTATAGTTATTCAGTACAGATTGAATATACGCTTTGAAAGCTTCAGTATCATTAATATTAATATTTTTAAGCTTCTGATTGGTTTTGGTGAAGTCCATCTCTACAAAATCCTCCCTGTTGACCCCCAATTTCATTATGGGTTCAATGGTGTCATTATACTTTTCTAATACCGCTTCTAATTGCCTGGATTTATACATGATATAGAGAAATTTTTTTCTGTTATTTGAAGGCCGAAGTTACAGGAAAACTCATAATAATCCTACAATTATTTTTATTTATTCAATGGAAATTTTCAAAATTTTAAACAAATCATAAAAAACACCGGTTTTTGTGCGAAAAAACCGGTGAAATAATGACGGCAGAAATCCATCTGCCCGAACCTGGAAATAGATGGTGTTACTCTTCTATACTTTTCATTTTTAATATCACCTCATTCTGTTCGTCCAAATTCAATGTAACGTCATTATAAATCTCATTCTTATAAGAGATAAATGAGGTTTCAATAGCGTATTCTCCGGGTTTCAAGCCTTGAAAAGTGAAATGGCCATCAAAATCGGTATAAGTTGATACATCTTTCCCGTTAATCATCAATTTAACCCCTGTAAGGGCCTCACCTGTACTTTCATCTACCACCTGGCCTTTTAAAGAAGTGGTCATAGTAGTATTGTTATCCTTCCTGTCGTCTTCATCGTCGCCCATTGCCATGGTTTGTAAGTTAAAACCAGCCATCAGGGCAGCCATCATAAGAATTGCAACTAGTTTTTTCATTGGTATAACTTTTTTGTATTTGATTCAATAAAATAACAGTTGCAAATCTAGGTAGTTCCCTTCAATGAGGTGTTAAATTGATCTTAACCTTAATTGATATTTGCGTTAAATTTTTGTTAAAATTCCATTAATCATGGAAAAAATATATGCTACTCCACTCAATAAGGTTATTGATGCTCATCCCTGAGCAGGTCATTAACGGTTTTCACGGGGTTAAAAGTGATCTGGGGAACTTCCACGAAAACGGTGTTCCAGTAAGCCATTCCCCCGTTCCATAAGCCAGGAAGCTCTTGTACTTTAAGGGGTTTACCATCCTTGGATTTATGTGTGATGATACCTGCAGAAGGCTCTCTGAATTTTAAAAGATCAAATTTTCTGCCCCTGTAATCCTTTACACCGCAAACAATATCTACGGGATTAAAATGGTTGGAGTCTTCCAGGATGGCTTTTTGGCTCACATCATCCAGGTCAATCTGGGATTTTTCAACAATTTGTAAGGACACACTTCCATCCGGATTTTCTACCCAAAATGGTCCTCCTCCCGGCTCACCCTGATTTTTAACCATCCCGCAAACCCTTAGAGGCCGGTTAAACATTCGGAACAGATAATCGGCCAAAACCTCAGGATTTGAATCATCCAAATCATCCGGGGGATTAAAATGTAAAGTATTTTTCAAAAACTTCAACATCTCCTCAAGCTTCCTGAGGGATAAATTTTGTTTATCTTCCAGCTCTTTCAGGTACTTGAAAATTTTAGCCTGATATTCAACAAGCAATCCGGCAAGGGCCTTTTTATAATCGTAGGTAACCACCTTATATTTATCAGGAACCACATTATCGATATTCTTAATAAAGATCAGATCATCATTGAGCTTATTGAGGTTATTCAGAAGCGCCCCATGTCCGCCGGGCCTAAAAAACAGAGTCCCATCCGGATTTCTGAAAAGTCGGTTACTCATATCCACAGCCACCATGTCGGTCGACTCATCCTGAAATGAATAATCGGTTTGAAATTTCACCCGTAAAAATTTTTCATAATTCGGTAAACTGGAAATGACATGAGATTCAAACTTCTCTTTATGTTCCGGAAGCACCGTGTAATGGATTCGAACGGTACCATCTGCATTTATTGAATAATTGGCACCCTCTACCATATGTTCTTCCACGGGTGTTCTCGAATGATCCTGGTAACGGTGAAATTTAATCAACCCCTTCGGCAAATGAGCGCAATCCAATCCGCCAGTTTCCAAAAGCTCTCTGATAATGGTGGCATAATCCTTCCGCGGGATGGCATTTTCTATGCTAATATCCTTTCTGGCCAGGGAGGCTTTCAGATCTTCATAAAATGCAAAATGCTCTATATTCCCTATAAATTCTTCAACTTCTGCGGAATTGGAAGTTTCATCCTCCAGATATTCAAACAAAAATTGAAACATTCTGCTCGCAGCCCCTGAAGCAGGTACAAACTTCCGGATTGTGTTTTTTCTGACCGATTCGCCATATCCTTTTTTGAACTTATCAATATAATCCTGATCAAGACGAATGATACCGTCGTTTGGAGTTGCTGCCCTCACCAACGGGACAAAAGGGAAACCCGCTCTGAAATTTTCAACCTGTTTTTCTATATCTTTTTCCGCTAATCCCTTTTGCCGTATCTGCTCAATATCTTTGTTTGTCAGCTCTTCCATTTTTTAAACCATTTTTTATTTAAGTCATAAAATTATTGTATTTGAATGAAATGATTATGTATTGCATGTAAAAATTTATAAAAACCTGGTATGGTTTTCCAACCCGAATTATTCTTACCTCAGCTATAGCTACAAACAAATTTTTAATAGCTTGATTTTAAGTACTATAATCAGAGTCAGGTAGCTTTTTTCAGAGTCGTATAAATTTCCTAGCAATTTACATAAAAGATCATACCTCAGTCTCTTAGAACTCCAGCAAAAGCTTCACATTAAGCCTTCTCGAAGTAAGGCTATTAGGCACAGCATACAGCCCGGATTTTCCCTGCTGATTGCTCACCGTTTTAATCCATTGATAAGAAATGGTATTGTTTATGTCCAAGAGATTGAACACTTCAATGCCCAGCCAGAGTGATTCTATGTAATGAAGCGGATTAGACCTATCAAAGTGTTCCCCTTTCCCCTTAATAAGCTTTGAAAACCCAATGTCGACCCTTCTGTATGAAGACATCCAGAAGATTTTATCGTAACGTGGGGTATCTGGTGGCGAAAATGGCAGGGGACTGCCATAATGGGCACTCAGTTGTAGCTTATACGATGGATAATGAGGTATATAATCCTGGAAAAACATACTGAAATTAAGCAATTGGTTGGTTGGCCTGGGATAAGATCCCGGCTCAATTACCTGGCCTTCATTATTGATATAGGAATCGCCCTTTATATCGGCCCTGGTCTGCATAACAGCCAGGCTGGCCCATGATTCCACTCCACGGACAAATTCACCATTAACCTTCATGTCAATGCCGGTGGCGTATCCTCTGGCCATATTTCTTCCGGCATAATTCACCCTCACATTATCTATTTTATAAGGTATAAGCCTGTTCATATGTTTATAATATAATTCCGCTGAATATTTAAATGGCCTGCCCCACGCGGTAAAGTCATATTCGGAGCCCACTACAAAATGCAGAGATTTTTGTGCCCTGATATCCGGGTTGATATTCCCATTATTCATTTTCATTTCCTTGAAAAAAGGCGGCTGAAAATAATAACCCCCGGCAAAGTGAAACTTCAGGTTCTTATTGATCAAAGGTTCAAATTCTACATTGATTCTGGGGCTTATCAAAAATTCACCGTTATAGTTCCAGTAATGGGTTCTTATTCCTGCGTTGAAAAACCAATCCCCTTTACCGGAGATCAGGTGATGGGTATTCTGCAAAAAGGATGTGAAACGGCTGGAATTTATTGAATTATCTGCCTGAAGCGAATGGTAAAGATTAACGGCATCTTTCGAATAGGGAATGGAATAGCCCGCAGAATCTACATATTTCCACTCATTGGATTCATCCCGGATGAATTCCCGCTGATACTTGATACCCCATCTGATGAGATTGTTCCCTTCATTCCATTTACCCTTATGAGAAAGGGTATATACTTTTCCTCTCAGATAATTTCTGGCGTGTTCCAGGTATCCCCCCACACCGATATTCATAATGCTATCTCCATAAGTCTTTGAACCGACCGATTTGTCCAGTTCATTCAGATAATATTCTCCGTGTATGTCATAGGTTTCCGATTCATTGGTATTATAGGCCGCGCCAATCAAACGCAGTTGTATATCTCCGGATGGGTTATATTTAGCGGCCAGAGCTCCCGTATAATTTTCAAAAGCATCCACCTCCTGTCCTTCATAATATATCTTCAGATTCAGGGCATTCTCAATTGTCCCGAAGGAAGTCTGCCGGCTTTGGGGAACAAATGTATACCGATTCAGACTGTAGTTGCCCAGAAATTCAAGATTCAAACGATTCGTAACCTCATAGGTCATGTAGGATTGCAGATCATAAAAACTGGGGTTGTAGTCTCCTTTCACATCTAGGGAATTCAACAAATATTGATTGGTTTTATACCGAAAACCGACATTATAGGTAAATCTTTCTCCCGGCTTATCCTCCAGATGCAAGGAACTTCCAAGCAGGCTCATTTCTATATCACCCGAGAATTCTTCAGGTTTATTGTACCGGATATCCAGCACGGAAGACATCTTATCTCCGTAGCGGGCCTGAAATCCACCGGCTGAAAAATTAAGGGAGGAAACCATATCTGAATTAAGAAAGCTCAGTCCTTCGTGTTTACCGGTGTGTACGAGCATGGGCCTATAAATTTCGATACCGTTAACATAAACCAGGTTTTCATCATAATTGCCGCCCCGCACCGCATACTGGTAACTCAGCTCATTTCTGGAAGCCACACCCGGCATTTTTTGTATAATGGATTCCACTTTCCCGCTGCTGGAAGGCAGCATCTTAAAATTTTCCGGATCGATTCGAATCAAATTTTGATCCATATGAAGCTTGCTTCTCACTTCTACCTGATCAAGATCTTCCGTAAATAATTTTAACCGGATATCCATGGGCCTCTCCCTGCTAAATGAGTCTATAGCAACCACCCGGCTTTGATAGCTGACATGGGAAATAAATAACGAATCATGTTTACCGGCTTGTCCGGGCAGGCGCAACTGAAACTCCCCCTGTTCATCCGTGAGTGTTCCCACAGCGGAGTGTTTAAAACGGACATGTGCATTTTCAACAGGCTCATTCTGATAATTAATAACCCGTCCCCACAGAACATCTTCTTGCTGTGCGCTCAGAGCAACAGGAAATATATAAAAAATTAGGAATAAAATCAGGAACCTGTAGAGCATTTACCGATAAATTAGTGCTGCACAACAATTCAATTAGTTTTAACGCACAAAACAGGCAAATATTTTGGCCATCAGAAAGGAAAGCAAAAAAATACCAATATAAAGAACGTGCTGTTCAATTAAATACAGGATTATCACCTACTTTCTCCTCTTAGTTAACAGATACCTAATTTGGCCAAGCCAAAACCAAACAGGATGCTTTCAAGGAATTTAATGTGTTTCCGTTTTGGCTTGTCCAAATTAGCAACCTGTTACAATTCTGCTACTGATCCCGTTCACGTGTTTCCACATCAAAAACGTCCCTGGAAATTGCCTGGCCGTTTCTGAAGTAATAACTAGCTCCCCATAAATGCTTAACCTCCCGGTAATCGGTTGCTATACCATCATAATTGACAATAACCCGTGTAATTTCACGTCTGTCTAAACTATAATGCTCCACTGTAATACCTTCCGGATACTTTTCCGCCAAATGCTCAAAATAGGAAGTTTTTGCATCATCATCTGTAAAATTCATTTCCGGGAGTGTCTGCTCTGCTTCTTTTTCTTTACTTTCTTTTACTTCTTTTGTTTTTTGTTCACTCATTTTATCCGATTTTCCGGATTCATCAGATTTCACCAGTAACTCCCTTATTTCTCCCAGTCGTTTTTCCGGATAGTTTTCGCCGGGATTAAGATCCTTTGCCTTTTGATAATTGCTTTTCGCTTCTTCATATTCCCCGGACCGGAAAAGCTGATCAGCCATTTCTATAATTTTTTTGTACCGGTTATCAGGCTTTTGCTTTTTCTGCTTCTCAGCCCTCAACCCTGCCAGTTTATCATTAATTCTGTTAATTCTGTTTTGGGCATAATCAGAGCTTGGTTTAATATCAAGAGCTTCCTCATACTTTTTGAGTGAGGCCTGGTAACTCTGCTGATCATAAAGTTGATCAGCCTTTGCGATGGTGTATCGATATCTCTCCTGACGGTGCTTTGATTGTAAGATACCATTGGTCATACCAATCCGCCGGCGGGGATAATCTTTCTCCGGTTTGATTTTCATCGCATGCTTATAAGCATTTCTTGCCAGCCAGTACATACCGGAATAAAAATATTCATCGGCCTTGTCAATAAAAGATTTGTATTTTCTGTCAACCGCTCTGTTTCTTTCCAGCACATCTTTTATATATGAAATCTGATTGCGCGGATATGCCCTATTCGGCATAATATCCAAAGCCATGTTATATAATTTTTTAGCCTGATTGTATTGATTTTCCGAAAACCTTTCGTCGGCCCGATCAATCAAATTCTGATATTTATTGTTTTTCGCCTTGCTTTGAGCCTTTTTGGCCAATATTTGATTAATTGTGTCTATCCGTTTTTTTGGATAGCGTTTATCTGGATAAACTCCCAATGCATTCCGATAACATATTCTTGCCGGGGCAAAATTATCTTCTCTAAATTTTTTATCAGCCAACTCAATGTATTGATGATATCTTTCCTTTATCTTGTCAGTAGATATTCCTTCAGATCGTTTTTTCAGGATGTTGTCGATCTTACCAATCTGTTCAACCGGATATTCCCTTGAATGATCATATCTCACCGCTTCAAAATAAGTTGAACGGGCTTTTTCATAACTTTTTTGCTTAAACAAAGAATCGGCTTTTGCTATAGCCTTTCTGTAGAGTTTTTGATACTTTAAATTGTTTTTTAGTAGCTCCTGAGCCTTTTTAATCTTCTCCCGGGGATATTCTTCATCCGGTTTCTGACTGAGCGCCCTACGGTAAAATTCAAGAGATAGTAGATATTTCTTCTGATTAAAATGTTTATCCCCTTTTTGGATAAGGTCTCTGTAAGCTTTCTCGCGAAGCCTTTTGAGTTGGGCGAGAATCTTATCCACCTTCTCCATCATCATGGCAGTGTAACGTTCATCATAGCCAAAATCTTCTCTTTCCTCCTTATACCTGATCTTTGTTACGGGACCTTCCAGGGCTGAAACATCCAGACCGGGATACATTTTGAACAAACCTACAGAAAAACCAAGCTGCCATGTATTTCTTTTATTTCCCGGCACATTAGTATTAACCTTAATTTTCTTGGTAACATAATCCGGTTTTGAAAATGCCAGAGTATATATTTTATTCAAATCCAATTCCAAAGTAAAGATACCTTTTTTATTCGTCCTTACGATTCTTTCTTTACGGAAATCTTTATAAACAATTATTTGAGCATTAGGCAACGATTCCGAACCTTTATCGACCCTAACCTGTATTATCAACTTCCCATCCGCCTGATTTGAATAAGCCTTCTGATGGACAAAACCGATTAGAATGATGCATATTGTCAAAAGCCAGCTCTTATAAGTCATTGTTAAGGGACATTTTTGTTTGTTATTTAATACGTATGATTCTGACAAAAGTTACTAGCAATCAAATCAATGTCTTTTTATTGCTTTCGGATGAAACGATGCGTATTCACTTATAAGAGGAAGCCATCCATGAAAAGTATAATCAGATTACTGATCCTTTTCTCTTGTTTCCACATCAAACACGTCCCCGGAAATTGCCTGTCCGTTTCTGAAGTAATAAGTAGCTCCCCATGAATGCTTAACCTTCCGGTAATCGGTTGCTATACCATCATAATTGACAATAACCCGTTTAATTTTCCGCTTTTCCAGATCATAATGTTCCACCGTAATGCCTTCGGGGTATTTTTTTGCCAGATCATTCTGAAACTTCTTTCTCTCATTGCTATTATCAAAATCCATTGAGGGAGGCCCATTTTCCACTTTCTTTTCCTCGTTATCGCTGTTTTCACTATTATTTTCAGTTTCTCTTGCGTTCTGGCTGTCCGCTGAAGCCTGCATATCCTGCCATATTTCCTCTATCCTTTGTATACGCTTTTTTGGATAAACCTCTTCCGGTTTAATTTGAAGCGCTTTTTTGTAATGGGTTTTGGCATCCGCATAAGTTTTATCATTGAATAGTGCATCAGCCTTTTCTATCTCTTGTGCATACCGGCGATCGAGCTTTTTCTGCTTTTCTTTTTCCTTCCGGGCCTGAAGAATACTGTCGATCTCATTGATCTTAACGGCCGGATAAGCTTCATCGGATTTGATTTTCAATGCCTGATTGAATGCAATTCTGGCATCCTCATACTCCTCCATCCGAAAGAGCTGATCTGCGGTATTGATCGCTTCACGGTACCGTTCGTTTTGCTGTTCCCTTTTTTCTTTTTCAGCCTTCAGCCTGGCAAGTTGATCATTGATCAGCTCTATCCGCTGCTTCGGATATTCTTCCTCAGGCCTGATATCAAGCGCTGCCTGGTAATTGTTTTTGGATGTCTTATATCGCTCCTCGTCAAATTGGCTATCGGCTTCGGCAATCAGGCTTTCATACTTTCCCTGTTTCTCCTGTTCAGCACGTTTTTCAGCTTTTCTTTTCTCTAAAATTCTTTCAATTTCATCAATCTGTTCACTGGGATAAGATTTGGTACGGTCGTAGCTAAGCGCCTCTTGATAAATTGTCCGTGCATCTTCATATTTTTCATCTTCAAATAAAGCATCGGCTTTTGCCACGGCATTTTTATATTTAACCTGCCTTTCCTTGCGCTCTTCCAGAAGTTCCTTCGCCCGTTCTATCTGCCTTTCGGGATAGCGCTCATCGGGCCGCCTTTCAAGGGCGCTTTCGTAAGCCTGAATCGATTCCTTGTATTCTTTATTATCAAAATGTTGATCTCCCTTTCTTATAAGCTTCTTGTAAGCTTCCTCCTTGAGTTTCCTAAGCTGGGCAAGGATTTTATCCACCTTGTTCTTCATCCGGGCAGTATATTCCCGGTCGTACCCAAAACTTCTTTCCCGCTCCATATATCTTATCTTTGTAATGGGGGCTTCAAGAGCAGAAACATCGAGTCCGGGATACATCTCAAACAACCCTATTGAAAATTCCACTTCCCATTGATCCCCATCATCCTCCGGCAATGAAGTGTTGACAAAAATTCTCTTGGTTACATATCCTTCCTTTGAAAATGCTATGGTATATTCCTTGTTCAAATCCATTTCCAGTTGAAACAAGCCTTCCTGGCCTGTTGTAAGCGTCTTTTCTTTTTGGGAGTTTTGATATACATCAATATTGGCTCCGGGGAGGGGCTCATAGTCTTCTTCAACCATTTTTTCCAGCACCCCTTTAAGCAATAAAACTCCATCGTTTTGTTGGGAATAGGCCACACGGAAGAAAGCCCAAAACAAGATAATACAGAGGGTAAGGAAGATACGCTTCTTGCTCATAAAACATAATTTTCAAAAACCAATCATACGATACAGGAAACAAAATGTTCCTCGCAAAACCCAGTTATTTTTCCCAATAAAAATTATATTTGTCCTCATTATTTACTATTTATGATATACCAACAACAATTAGCATGAAAAGAATACTTGTAACCGGCGGCTCGGGATTCATAGGCTCTCACCTCTGTGAACGCCTGCTCAATGAAGGCAACGAAGTGCTGTGCCTGGACAACTTTTTCACCGGTTCAAAACAAAACATCGTTCATTTAATGAATAACCCCTACTTTGAAATAATCAGGCACGACATTACCCAGGCATACTATGCAGAAGTAGAGGAAATCTATAACCTGGCCTGTCCTGCTTCACCGGTTCACTACCAGTACAATCCGATAAAAACCATTAAAACCTCGGTAATGGGAGCCATCAATATGCTGGGTCTGGCCAAACGAATTAAAGCCAAAATCCTGCAGGCTTCAACCAGTGAAGTTTATGGAGATCCTACCATCCATCCGCAAACCGAAGATTATTGGGGTAATGTAAATCCAATTGGTAAAAGATCCTGTTACGATGAAGGAAAAAGGTGTGCCGAATCCCTGTTCGTCAATTACAATCTGCAGAATAACGTAAACATCAGGATAGCCCGGATATTTAATACTTATGGCCCAAGAATGAGCCTCAACGACGGACGGGTCATTTCAAACTTCGTCATTCAGGCACTGAAGAACGAACCCATTACAATATTCGGAGAAGGCAAACAAACACGAAGTTTTCAATATATCGACGATCTGGTGGAAGCTTTGATTCGTCTGATGAACAGTGGCGATAACAACATTGATCCCGTTAATATTGGCAATCCTGGTGAATTTACCATGATAGAACTTGCGAATAAAATTATTGAACTTACCAATTCAAAATCGGAGTTGAGCTTTCACCCTTTGCCTGAAAATGATCCGGTTCAAAGGCAGCCCGATATCACAAAAGCTTATGATATATTGGGATGGGAACCCCACATTGACCTGGAATCCGGATTGAAAAAAACCATTGAATATTTTAAAAAAGAACTGGAAAAATGAAAGGCATTATTCTGGCCGGCGGAGCCGGCACACGTCTTTATCCGCTGACGAAAAGCATTTCGAAACAGATCATACCGGTCTATGACAAACCCATGATCTATTATCCCCTCTCGGTGCTTATGCTTGCCGGGATCAGGGAAATTCTTGTTATATCCAGTCCGAAAGATATTAATCTCTATAAGGACTTGCTGGGTGATGGGAGTCAGATAGGCCTGGAACTCTCCTACGAGGTTCAGCCTTCTCCCGAAGGTTTGGCACAGGCTTTTATCATTGGGGAAAGGTTCATAGGAGATGATTCGGTTTGTATGATACTGGGCGATAATATCTTCTATGGATATAACTTAAGTCAGTTGTTGCAGGAATCCGCCAAACTGGAGGACGGAGCCATAATCTTCGGATATTTCGTAAACGATCCCGAAAGGTACGGGGTAGTCGATTTCAACGAAAAAGGTGATGTACTGAGCATCGAAGAGAAACCGGAGAAGCCTAAATCCAATTATGCAGTAACGGGTTTGTATTTTTACAGCAATGATGTGGTACAGAAAGCCAAATCCCTCAAGCCTTCCGCCAGAGGCGAACTGGAAATTACAGACCTAAACAGACTGTATCTGGAAGAAAACAGACTGAAGGTCAAACTGCTGGGGCGGGGCATGGCCTGGCTGGATACCGGCACCCACGACAGCCTGCTTCAGGCCGCCAACTTCATATCCACCATAGAAAAACGACAGGGACTAAAAATAGCCTGTCTTGAAGAAATTGCCTTTTATAAAGGATATATAGACAGGCAGCAATTGCAACATCTGGGTGAACAACTCAAAAAAAACCAATATGGCCAGTATTTGCTTAAACTGGCCCGGCAGGAATTTCAACCCCCAAAAAAATAAATCATGCAAATTGAAAAAACCAACATACCCCATCTGCTTGTAATAAACCCCAGGGTATTTGAAGACAATCGGGGGTACTTTTTCGAAAGTTACAATGAGAGGAAGTTCCTTGAACACGACCTGAAATATCCATTCGTTCAGGACAATGAATCGCTCTCCACCTATGGTACCATCAGAGGTTTGCACTACCAGCTTGCACCCCACGCCCAGGCCAAGCTCGTAAGGGTAATTACAGGAAAAATATTTGACGTAGCGGTGGACATAAGGGAAGGCTCCCCTACCTTTGGTCAATGGCACGGGATTGAGCTTTCAGAGGAGAACAAAAAACAAATGCTCATCCCAAAAGGATTTGCCCATGGTTTCTCAGTTCTAAGTGATTCGGCCATTGTGTTTTATAAATGCGACGATTTCTACCATCCCGAATCCGAAAGGGGGATTTTTTACCATGATGAGTCACTGAAGATTGACTGGAGGATAGATCCCGAAAAGACTGTCGTTTCAGAAAAAGACCAAAATTTGCCGGAGCTGAAACACGCAGACATGAACTTTTCATTCTGATACCCATAAGGAATTATAAACCTATAATTCATTTTTATTCTTGTAAAACGTACATGATAAGTTTGATCGGACCAATAAATCAATTAAAAATATACAGATGAACATTCTTGTTACCGGGGCCAACGGACAACTGGGCAGCGAATTAAAAGACCTTCAGAAGACAGGGGTGTATGCTGATTTCCGTTTTCGCTTCACCGATGTGGAGGATCTGGACATTACCAATAAAAAGGCGTTGGAAGACTTCATCCGGAAGCATCGTTTTGATGCGGTCATCAATTGTGCAGCTTTTACAGATGTCGACGGTGCCGAAGAAAACCGGGAAGCAGCTTTCCTGATTAACGACAAAGCAGTGAATTACCTGGCAGAAACAGCCTCAGAAAACCATATCCAACTGATTCACATTTCTACCGATTATGTATTTGACGGCCGGCATTACCTGCCTTATAAAGAAACCGACGATCCATCGCCTCAAAGCATTTACGGTAAAAGCAAACAAGCCGGCGAAAAAGCGATATTGGAGCGTGATGCCGGCATCATCATCCGAACGGCCTGGCTATATTCTCCGTACGGCAAAAATTTTGTCAAAACCATCTCCCGCTTATCAAAAGAAAGAGATGAGCTGAAGGTCATTTACGATCAGGTGGGGAATCCTACTTATGCAGGGGATCTGGCCGAAAGCATATTAAAAATACTGGAAAAACAAAAAAATTCATTCAAAAGCGGTATCTATCATTTCGCCAATGAAGGCGTATGCAGTTGGTATGACCTGGCCATGGAGATCATTGAGCAGGAAAAAACTTCCTGCACCATCCATCCCATCGAAAGCAAGGATTGGCCTACCATCGCCCAACGCCCCCATTACAGCGTATTCAACAAAGCAAAGATCAAAAATGACTTCGGCATCACCATTCCATACTGGAAGGAGAGT
>JAGXLC010000019.1 GCA_018334875.1 Bacteroidales bacterium
GGCCTGTCCCAGTCATCGGATGTGGTAACCTCAGCCGTGTGGGGCGAATTCTTCAGCACATTGTTCTCCGGGTCGGCTTTACCGTCTTTAATTTCCATGATCTCGTTATAGATGGACAACATGGCTTCGATGAAGCGGTCCAGTTCATCGAGCGATTCGCTTTCCGTGGGTTCAACCATCAGTGTTCCGTGAACCGGGAACGACAGGGTAGGAGCGTGGAAACCGTAATCCATAAGCCGTTTGGCTATGTCGGCTTCAATCACGTTGGCCATGGATTTGAACTGCCTGCATTCCAGTATCCCTTCATGTCCTACCATACCGGTTTCGCCCGAGTATACAACGCCATAGGTATCCTTTAATGATGAAATTATATAGTTGGCATTCAGTATGGAAGTTTCTGCAACCTTTTTCAGTCCTTCCGCACCCAGCATTTTTATAAATCCATAGGATACAGGCAATATGCTGGGACTTCCGAAGGGAGATGCTGCTACCGGACCGATCCCTTTTTCGCCGCCTGTTTCAAAGAACGGATGGTTGGGCAGATAGGGTGCCAGCTTTTCAACAGCACCGACCGGTCCCATGCCCGGACCTCCACCACCATGAGGGATAGAAAAGGTTTTATGAAGGTTCAGATGACCGACATCGGCCCCTGTCACCACCGGATTGGTCAGGCCCAACTGGGCATTCAGGTTGGCCCCGTCGAAATAAACCAGCCCTCCGTTTTGGTGTATGATCTCGGTCATTTCCCTGATACGGCTTTCAAAGACACCGTGTGTGGAGGGGTAGGTGACCATGAAGGCCGACAGGTTGTCACTGTTTTCTTCAGCCTTTTTCTTCAGATCATCTATGTCGATGTTGCCATGTTTATCGCATTCTACCACCACCACCTTCATTCCGGCCATGACTCCGCTGGCAGGATTGGTGCCGTGTGCGGAAGAGGGAACCAGCACCACATTTCTGTGAGATTCTCCGTGATCAATATGATATTTGCGGATGGTCATCAGGCCGGTCATCTCTCCGGCAGCTCCTGAATTGGGCTGGAAGGTAAATGCGTGGAAGCCGGTGATGGCTTTTAGCTGCTCTTCAAGCCCCTCGATGAGCTCAAGGTATCCCTGTACCTGGTCTTTGGGCACATAAGGATGGATGCCGGTAAATTCCGGCCAGCTCAATGAGAAGAGCTCCGAAGCTGCGTTCAGTTTCATGGTGCAGCTACCCAGCGGTATCATACCATGGGCCAGGGAATAGTCCTTCCTTTCCAGTCGCTTGATGTAGCGCATCATCTCTGTTTCCGAGTGATAGCGGTTATAAAGGTCCCGGGTCAGGAAATCACTTTTCCGGCTGAATTTCCGGTCAAAATATATTTTCTCGGGAATGTCCCTGATCTCTGAGGGCTCTTTGCCAATAGACTTTGCAAATATACTGATGATCAGATTGAGATCTTTGACCATCGTTTTTTCATCCAGACTAATGCCTATGGTGTTATCATCCATGTACCGGAAGTTGACCCCATGATCGAGGGCAATCTTTCTCACGTCTTCGGTTTTCACGGAACCCGGAAGTTTGATCTTCAGCGTGTCGAAGAAGTCTTTGTTTTCCTGCGTATAGCCCAGCTTCTCAAGCTCATCACTGAGCAAGCCAGCGGCAGAGTGAATGTATGTGGCAATGCGTTTTAATCCTTCCGGTCCGTGATAAACTGCATACATACTGGCCATGGATGCAAGAAGTGCCTGGGCCGTACAAATGTTGGATGTGGCCCTTTCACGCTTTATGTGCTGTTCCCTTACCTGGAGGGCCATCCTGGTGGCATATTTCCCGGTGGCATCTTTGGATACTCCGATGATCCTTCCGGGAATCTTTCTTTTGTACTCGCTTCTTGTGGCAAAATAGGCGGCATGGGGACCTCCGTAACCCAATGGTATGCCAAAGCGCTGAGTGGAGCCGAATACCACGTCGGCATCCCAGTCGCCCGGCGGTGTAACCAGTGCCAGACTCATGATATCTGCGGCAATGGCTACGAGCGTGCCGTTCTCATGAGCTTTATCAATAAAATTTTTGTAGTCTTCAAGTTTTCCATCACCGTTGGGATAGTGGGCCATGGCGCCAAAGATCTTTTCGGTGAATTCGGCTTCGTCATATTTCCCGAACTGCAGCTCTATTCCAAGAGGTTCAGCCCGTGTTTTAAGCACTTCGATGGTTTGAGGGAACATGTTTTCGTCCACAAAAAAGATATTGGCACCTTTTTTCGCTGCAGAACGGGATCGCAGATTCAGCATCATAATCATGGCTTCCACTGCTGCCGTTGCTTCGTCCAGTAATGAAGCATTGGCCAGTTCCATACCGGTCAGCTCCATAACTACCGACTGAAAGTTGAGTAGGGCTTCCAGCCGTCCCTGGGCTATTTCCGCCTGATACGGAGTGTATGGAGTGTACCATCCGGGGTTTTCCAGTATATTTCTCTGGATTACCGCCGGAGTAATGGTATCATAATACCCCAGGCCCATAAACGACCTGTAAAGCTTGTTTTTCGAGGCTATATCACGTATGTGCTGGAAATATTCATATTCGCTCATGGGTTCATCCAGTTCCATAGGCTCATCAAGCTGTATGGATTTCGGGATGGCTTGGTCGATCAGTTCTTTAATCGAATTCAGTCCGATTTTTTTGAGCATTGCGTCAATATCTTTGCTTCTCGGACCATTGTGGCGGTCAATAAATCGTTCTAATGGCATATCTCTCCTTTTTATAAATTTTTACCGATAAATGTGGATAAAGTTAAAAATAACATCCATAAATAAAAACCAAATTTATTAGTACCTTACCGGTCAAATTCTTGCTTTTTTTGGCAAAACTTGCCCGGTAAGGTACTATCTTGTTAAACAAACGGAATGATTGAGTTGTTTACACCCGGTGTTATTAAACCAACAGTGGGTTTTCGGCTTTTTCTTCTTTTATGGTAGTAGTATCTCCATGTCCGGGATAAACTACTGTATCATCATTCAGAGACAGGAGTTTGTCCTTGATATTGCGAATAAGGGTGGCGTGATCTCCGCCCATGAGGTCGGTTCTTCCGATACCTCTTCTGAACAATACATCTCCTGCAAAGATGACCTGTTCTTTTTCGTTATAAAGCCCTATGCTTCCTGGTGAATGTCCGGGTAAATGCAGTACATCAAAGGAGGTATTTCCAAATGATATTTTTTCCCCTTCTTTAATAAAGATTTCAGGGTCTGTTGGCTGATCAATTTCAATGCCTATCATTTCTCCGAAGTCCTTACTTTTTCTTAATACTTCAAGATCATCCTTATGCATGATGGACTGAATATTATAGTAGTTTCTCAGGTAGTCCGAACCCAGGATGTGATCTACATGACCGTGGCTGTGGACTATATATTCAGGCTGCAGCCCGTTTTCCGCAATGAAGTCGGTTAATTCCTTCTGTTCTTCGGCAAAATAACATCCCGGATCCAGGATGATGCATTTTTGAGTTTCATCGTAGATTAAATAGGTGTTTTCCTGAAACGGGTTGAATGCATAGGTTTTAACTTGAATCATATTAAAAGTTTTTAATTGTTTTCATCGGAATCCTTTCCCGGGGTGAGGGGTACAAATATAAAGCTGCCGTATTTGCGTTTTTTTATTTCATCCGGACCTGTTTTTTCGACCACCGTCATATCCTGTCCGAGCTGAGATCCCAGCGGCAGTACCATCCTTCCGCCCTCCTTCAGTTGATTCAGCAGTTCCTGGGGAATCTCATCGGCTGCTGCTGTGATCAGTATTTTGTCATAGGGAGCATAGGTGGGATGGCCTTTGTAACCATCACCATAAAACAAATAGGGCTGATATCCCATCTCATTGAGTATTTTTTTGGCTTTCAGGTATAAGTCTCTATAACGCTCTATTGAGTATACTTTTGCCCCCATCTCCAGAAGGATGGCTGTTTGATACCCTGATCCGGTGCCTATTTCCAGCACTTTTTCGTGTTTTTCGACATCCAGAAGCTCCGTCTGGAAGGCTACAGTATAAGGCTGAGATATGGTTTGGTCCTTTGCTATGGGGAAAGCCTGATCCTTATAGGCAAACTGCTCAAAGCCACTTTCCATAAAATAGTGGCGCGGAACCCTTTCCATAGCCTCTAAAACGCTTTCATCTTTAATCCCCTTCTTCCTGAGCCCTTTTATTAATTTTTGTCTTAATCCTTTATGTTTATATGTATCAACCATTTAGTTTTTGTGTTTTTATTGTTTGACAAAGATAAAAGGAACTTTGTTCTTATGAAAAGTTCCGGTGGATTTATTTCAATTTCCATTTTATCAACAACATAAGTTGATAAGTTAGTATAAAAAACCCACTATGAACTGAAAAAATGCTTTAAATTTGTGAAAAAGTGCATATGGAAATTGGATTCATTGGTAACAGTGCTTTTAAGGGCCGAATTGTTTCTTCTCTTCGAAAAACGGAACATTCGGTTTGTGGAGCTTATCATTCCCGCAAGACAAAGTTTGGGAGGGATGTGAATGAATATGGGAGTGCTGAGGCTTTAATTTCCGATGCCGACCTTGTATATATTGCACAGGATGAGCTGCCTCTGTTTGAGATAAGCCAAATAGCCATCAAAGAAACGAAACACCTCTTTTTTGAAAACCCTATTCTGTTGGATTATGAAGCATTCCGTCATTTATTCCATTTGGCGAGAGAATCCAAGTCAGTTATACGTTTTAGTCAGAAGCTGCGCACCCATCCGGTTTATACCCCTGTCCGGGATCAGTTGAATCCGCTTTTTGTCAGTTTCCGGTTAGATGCTTACCGGGAACTTAAAGCATTTGATGACCGGAAGCGTGTATTGTTTGATATCGCTTCAGTTATCTGGGATACACTTCACAGAGAGCTCCGGAAAATGCACTACTTTCCTCTTGAATATCATACGCAGTATCCCGGTTCTTTTTTCTTTGATATGGATTTTGACAACGGAACGCATGTGAACCTTCTGTTTAATCATCTTGCCGGTGTACCAGCTTTTTATGCTGAATTTATCCAGGCTTCCAAAAGATTCTTACTGGATTTTATCGGACCGGGGTTGTCGGTATACGATGAAATCAGAGGCTCTTACAAGCCTTCTGTTGGAAAACTCGGATCGGAAGCGGAATGGGTTGCTAAAGATTTTAAAAACTTTGTTCTAAACCTTAAAGATGCCCGGCTACCTCTCACAATCAATGAAGACAATCAGTCAGTGCTGTATTTAACCCATTCGTTATTGAATGAAATGAATTATAAAACGCAATTAATGGCCTAATCCGGCAGAATGAATTTTTCTATGGGCTTGTAGACAGGCCCACTGGGTTTCAGGATGCTTTCATAGTATATGATTTCGTTGATTTTTACCTGTTGGAAATCTTCATCTTGATAGTCGTTGATAAGACCTTTTAGTTTTTCTTTGTCATTGATCCATTTTAGACGGGCCATGGTAAGATGGGGCCGGAACTCCTTTTTTTCCGCCGGAAAACCTAAAGCCACCATTTCGTTTTCGATTCCTTCCTTTATTTCCTTCATCGTTTCGTATTGATAGATTCCTGCCCACAGCACCCTCGGTTTATTCATGTTTTTAAATACACCCAGGCCCGAAAGTTTGATTTGAAAAGAGCTGAACTGGTCGACAAGATTGCCAACCTGGGTTCTGACCCGGGGGATCATTTCTTCGTCTGTATCCCCAAGAAAAAAGAGTGTTATATGAAAGTGATCACTATTTACCCATTTTATCTTTTCATTCTTTAATTCATTTCTTAATTTAGTGTACGTTTTAAGGAGCTTGTCACCGGGTGAAATTTTGCAGGCTATAAAAGTTCTTTTCATTCTGATGATGGTTTTGATTTGCCAATCCAATTTAATAAATATAATGTAAATTATCCAAATGTTAATGCTGTTATACGAATCGTGAACCTTTTAAAAGATAAGCTATGAATAAACAAATGAAATTTGCTGTAATTCTTGCCGGAAGCGGTGTATTTGACGGATCGGAAATCCATGAAGCCACCATGTCGTTCTATGCCATTATGAAAAATGGCGGAACTTATCAGGCATTTGCCCCGGATATTGATCAGTATAATGTTATCAACCACATTACCGGGGAAGAAATGGAAGGGAAGAGAAACCTATTGATTGAGTCTGCAAGAATTTCCAGGGGAGATATTATGAATCTGAAAGATTTTAATGCAGATGATTATGATGCCTTGATCTTACCGGGTGGTTTCGGCGCTGCTAAAAACCTGACCTCTTTTGCTTTTGATGGTGCCAATTGCAAGGTTAACGGCGAGGTAGAGAATGCAGTGAGGGCTATGGCAGATCAGGAAAAACCCATAGGAGCCCTGTGTATTTCTCCGGTTATCCTGGCAAAAATATTCGGCGATGTAAAACTGACCATCGGGCAGGACAAGGATACCGCCCGGGCAGTAGAAGAAATGGGAGCTACTCACCAGGCAACCGATCACGCTGAAGTGGTGGTGGATAAAAACAAAAAATTGGTGACTTCTCCTTGTTATATGCTGGATGCCAATATACTGAATATTGCAGAAGGTGCGGATAATGTGGTGAAGTCGATTCTGGAGATTTCCGGTTGATAAAACAATGCATGAATGTATAAATGCTTAAATGAGATGAAAGGCTAAGAACAGGGAATATATGCAGATTGCCAACTGCTTTTTGCCAACTGCCAACTTGTTTGAAAGAGGCTGAGGCTAAAGAATATGTGGGCTGGCGAGCTGATAAATTGCTACATTGTTAAATTGTAACATTGTTGAATGTGGCTAAGGCGGAGACTAAGAGCAGAGAATATTCAGTTTGTGCCAGCTATGAAATCCCTAATGATAATCAACCTGATTATCTTATTCTCCGGAGGAATATAAAAGCTGGATGTAAAAAATAAGTTAATAAGGTTAAGGGATGGGGAGATGCCTTATGGCTACTAATGTTTAATGACAATAACTGACATTTTAATTCCTATGCCGCCTAAGCATCTCTTAACAGTTTAACAATTTGTCAGTTTAACAATTTGTCAGTTTCTTCCAATTCAATCCCGGCATCCAATCATCCAATCATCCAATCATTCAATCATTCAATCATTCTTAGATCTGGTTGTGTTCGATCAGGGTTACAATACGTTCTATCATCCAGTCTCTTCCATTGGGGTCGTATTCGGCTTTCAGGTCATGGCCGAATACCCTTGCTATGGTTTGCCAAAAGAAGGCCGAGAAGCTGCCTTTAAGCTCATCAAGCAGCTGGTAGGAAGTGTTGCCGGTCTCGCGGTCAATCAGTTTTAAGAGAAGCCGTCCCTGACTGATGGTCAACTTTTTAATATCCTGCTTGAATTCTTCTTTTATTTCCTTCTCGACCTTTTTTATATATTTGCGGCGTTCTTTTTCCGATTCCAGTTGTTGAAATTCCCTTTCCATCTTGATGAGCTTGTACTTGGCTTTCTGGGCATAAGGGTAAACCTTTTTGAGGTTTTTTACCAGTTTTTGATACTTTCTGTATTTTCGCCGGTTGTCAAATTTAATTTCCGGATACACCACAACTTCCTGTACCTCTATGCTTGCAAGGGTCTCACCGTCCACTTCTTCTGCTTTTAGCAAATGCATGTCTTCTATCTTCATGGTGTCTTTTATCTCGGATCGGGTTACCTTATAAAGGGTGTCTCCATTTTGAGAAAAAACGGGAACGGCAAACAGAAAAAAAAGCATAAAAAGAAACAAGATGTATTTTCCATTCATTTTCATAAAATTAAGTGAGTTTTTTGAACAGACATTGCTTTATCTTCCCTTAACCCGAATCATTTACAAATAATCCTTCCCGCAAATCCTCCCGCATTCATAAACTTCACTATCCCGCTTCTTCAGCGGGACAGGCTGTTTGTTTATGAAAAATGCAGGTTTAAATACATATACATTTCATCTAGTTTAAACGGATAAAAGCGGTTTATGTTTTATGAATTTTTGCCGGATGATAATATACCGCGCAGAACACAATCCAAAAGAATCGCGCATTCATAAGCTTCACTATCCCACTTATTTCTTCAGCGGGATTTATGCCATCACTTCTAAAAAATTTGTTTTTTAGCAAAGTTTTGCAGCAATTTAAATTCTCAAGTTTGGTAAACCTTTCTTTGGGCCGATTATAAAAGTTAAATTGTTTAATTTTGAGAACGATACCTATCATCAGGTTATGAGAAATTTGTTTGCAGCTAAAGCTGCGGTAAGAATTCTCCAGGTTAGAATGTTCCCTGGCAAGGCTTGGGAGTTTTGAATGCCAAATGTAAAGACGTACGGCCGTACGTCTTTACTGAATAAATTGACTGGCATGAAAAACGAGCGTAACGCAGCCAGCGGATATTATAGACAGACTTTGATTAAATTACCCCCTGGTCAAGCATTGCATTGGCTACCTTAAGAAATCCGGCTATATTGGCTCCTTTCATGTAATCTACATTGCCGTTTTCATCCTTTCCATATTCCATACATGCATTATGAATATCAGTCATAATTTTATGGAGTCTTTCGTCAACCTCCTCTCTTGACCAATGGAGCTTCATGGAATTCTGAGTCATTTCCAGTCCGGATGTAGCGACACCGCCTGCGTTTGCTGCTTTTCCCGGACCAAAGAGTATGTTGTTGTTTTGGAAAATGTCGATGGCTTCGGGTGTGCAGGGCATGTTGGCACCTTCGGATATGCACATACAGCCATTTTCCACCAGTTGTTCCGCGTCTTCTTTGTTTAGCTCATTTTGAATGGCGCAGGGTAAGGCAATATCCACCTCCAGCTCCCAGGGTTTTCTTCCTTCATAAAACTGGCCGCTATCAAACTCATAGGAATAGGGCTTAACAATATCTTCGTTTGTTGCCCTCAGTTCCAGCATAAAATCTATTTTCTCCCCTTTGATTCCATCCGCATCAAAAATATACCCGTCGGGTCCGGATATGGCTATTACTTTAGCTCCCAGTTCTGTGGCCTTAAGGGCTGCACCCCAGGCGACATTGCCAAATCCGGAGATGGCAACGGTTTTTCCTTCCAATGTCTCTCCTTTGGTGGCAAGCATTTCTTTGGCAAAATACACATTTCCGAATCCCGTAGCTTCCGGTCGTATCAGGCTTCCTCCCCAGTTAAGCCCTTTACCTGTAAGCACTCCGGTATTTTCTTTAGCCAGCTTTTTATACATTCCGTAGAGATATCCGATTTCTCTTGCTCCCACACCAATATCCCCGGCAGGAACATCTGTTTCCGGTCCGATGACATTCCATAATTCAGTCATGAATGACTGACAGAAACGCATGATCTCGGAATCCGACTTGCCTTTCGGATTAAAATCGGAACCTCCTTTTGCCCCGCCCATAGGCAATGTAGTGAGGGCGTTCTTGAATATTTGTTCAAAACCCAGGAATTTTAGAGAACTAAGGTTTACACTGGGGTGAAATCTTAATCCTCCTTTGTAGGGGCCAATGGCATTGTTAAACTGAACCCTGTAACCCAGGTTGACATTGACCTGTCCGTTGTCGGTGATCCAGGGAACTTTAAAGGTGAGGATGCGGTCCGGCTCAACCAGTCTTTCAATAATAGAAGCACTTTCAAATTGAGGATTTTCATTGTATACATCTTCAATGCATTCCAATACTTCCCTTACCGCCTGAAGATACTCCACTTCGCCCTGATGTTTCTTTTCAAGCTCATTCATTAATTTATCTACGTTCATAGGAAAAAAGTTTTAATTGTAAAAATATGTTGCTTAACATATGTTGTTGACTGAATGACAGTACTAAAATATAATTTAAAATTTGTTAACCCCAATTTTTTTCCTAAATTCATATATGATTTTGCTCATATTTTGAGGGGAGGTCAGTATGATGAATGATTGGGCTTAAAAACGGCCCCCCTGCTGTGTTTTCCGTCAATTTGAACCGGGATGGGGTTTTGGAATCTGATATGTCGGATGTTTTCATTTTCAAATTGAGCCTGACATCTTTCCAGGTATTCATAATCGAAATGGCCTTCCCCGATATAAGGATTGACTGTGAAATAACCTACCCTGAAGGAGGTAAGATTATGGAAGAAATGAGTCCCCTGACTGGGGTCGATCCGATAATTATTCAACCCGGATTCGACGATGACGCGGGCCTGTGAAATTTGTCCCCATTTTACAGGTATGCCTAGGGTATGATCAGCCGTACCCCATCGTCCGGGGCCGATCAACACATAATTTCTGCCTTCCTCCCGCAAATGATCGTTGAGTTTTCCCAATTCTTCGGCTATATCCTTGCTTTTTAGTGAAGTGAAATTGCCGGGGATGACATATATGACATCATAAATGTCATCAATTTTGCCGTTGCCCAGGGCTGCCTCGGAATAAATAAGGGTTTCACCGGGATCTACTTCTTCGAGATCAAAATGGTTTTCCTGATCGGCACCAACGATCGGCCGGATCTGTAGGAAATTGAAGACCACGGGGTCAACCTTGCTTACATTCAAATCTACGGCAAATTCTATCTCTATAGGATTGCCGATCTCTTTTTCAAATACCTTCAGTAAATTCTGCAGAATCTTATCGAGAGGGATTACCTTATGCTTCAATACATTGGCAAATGTGATAATTTTTTTGCCTTTGTATATGGTCCCTTCCCGGATCATGTTATTCTCCAGGTCGTAAGTGGAGGAGGCATGTCTGAGGGATTTGTCTTTTTCGGCTTCCCTGATCCTCAGCCTGAGCAGGTTTACCCCCTCATCGGTTGACGGCACAAAATTCTCCGGTCTCAGGTCAAGGGCGTAAAAATATTTCTGTGTATCGCGTATAGCCATCTCCGGGGTAGAAAGCTGAATGATCTTGTTCGGGTGTTTGGGAGAGAACCGCAGGGATACCCCTCCGTCCACGATTTGTTTTCCCAGTCCAAAGGCAATGTTGGCTATTCCCTCGTCGGATTTTTCAGGTTCTACCGGGTAAAAGTTTATGGAACGCGCGACACCCGACATGGTGGGATAGAATTTGTCCTTGTATTTTGATCCGCATACCTCCTGCAGGATGATTCCCATTTTTTCTTCGTCAATTACGTTGGAAGTGGCTGTCATGTAAGCTTTACTGTTCTGAAAATATACGGAAGCATATACACTCTTAATGGCCTGGGAAAGAAGCTGTATCATCTGAGTGTTGTCATCCACACGGGGTACCATGTAGGTGTTGTATATACCGGCAAAGGGCTGATAATGCGAATCTTCAAGTTTGCTGGAAGAACGGACAGCTATGGGGTTATTGATAACGGAAACAAAGGCATACAGGTCCTGGTAGATACGACTGGGTAACCGGGCTTCCATGAAATGGTCCAGGATTTCCTTGTCGGTTTTTTCTGACAAGCCAATTTTGTAAAGGTCATTGCCCTCCATAAATTCATCGAATATATCGGTACTCAGAACTACCGTCCGGGGTATGGTAAGCAGCACACCCGAATACTTGCTGAAAAGGTTATGCTTTTTGATCACGGAATTGGCAAAAGCCAGCCCGCGGGCTTTTCCGCCAATAGAACCTTCTCCTATCCTTGAGAACAAAATGTATTCATCGAAACTGTTTCTGTCAAACTTGGCTATGATGCCTCTGCCTTTGTTCATGCGATAACTGGAGATCGCTTTTAAGATGTAGTTTCTTACCTCATCCAGTGAATTAAAATCGCTTATTTTCAGGTATTTAAATAATTGAGCGATTGGAAATATAGCCCTGGCATTAAGCCATTTGGACAGATCATTTTTCCCGGCATGATATTCCAGTGACTCATCGGGAATTTTCATAATCATCTCCTGGAGCGTACGCAGATCATGAGCACGGCCAATGGGTTCCATGGTTTTTGGATTCCTGAAAACAAATTCTCCAAAGGCAAATTGATTGATGATGTAGTTTCTCAGTTCAATGGTAAGGGATTTGGAGTATTTATGGAGAAATCCGGTATTGTGTTGTTTCGCCAGATCTTCGTTTTTACGGTTGGAAGATTGTAAGAGGAAGGGGATGAATTCATCATGGCTTCTCACTTTCTCGCACAGCTTAATCCCTGCATATTTGTCTTTTATACCGTTCCTTTTGTACTTCATGTCAGAGATAACACCCAGGAGGTTGTATTTATATTTATCGAATATTTCAACTGCTTCTTCATAGGTGGTAGCCAGCAGAATTTTTGGTCTTGCTCTCTTCCTGAGCATCCTTTGATGCTCATTTAAGGCCTCTCTTACATATTCCTTTGACTGCTTGAACATGATCTTATAAATGTTGGGCAGATAAGAGGATATATACCTTATGGAGTTTTCCACAAGCAGTATGGTTTGAACCCCAATTTCTTCCACATCATGTTCCACATTCATCTTATCCTCTATCAGTTTGATGATGGCCAGGAGTAAGTCAGCATTTCCCAGCCAGCAGAAAACATAATCGATACCGCTCAGATCCTCATGCTGAATTCGTATGGAGACTTCCCTGGAGAAGGGTGTGAGCACCACATTGGGTTTACCCGGGTATTCCCTTTTGATTTCGTTGGCCAGGCCGAAAGTATCGTAACCTCCTATGGTAAGCATCGTAATGACCAGGTCGATCTGATCATTCCTTAATTTCTCAAAAGCTTCTTCGGCCGAATGGGCCATCACGAAGATAGGCGGATAACGCAAGTTAAGCGACACATACTCGTTAAATATCTGTTCGTCAATTCTGCCATCTTCCTCAATCATAAAAGCATCATAACTGCTGGCAATAAGCAACACTTTGTGTATGCGTTTTTGCATCAAAAGGCTGAAATTGGTGTCGCTGAAATCCAGATTTAATGTATCTTTATATTGTGTGTAAATTTCTGTTGCCATAATTTTATGCGTATATTAAGATGCTTTTTTATAACTAAAACTCATTGTTTTGAACTTTATTTTCATGATTTTTTACAGTGTGATGGCCGACTTCATTTTTTTGCCATCCATAATGATCTTTAAAGGATGCTTAAATTCCACATGTTTAAAAAAGCGTGTATGGTGCTTTATAAGTTGATTTTCCAGGATATCCCAGTTAAGAAAGTTTCTTCCCGAATGATCTTCTATTGAAAAATACCCTACATTCATTGAGGTGAGGTTATGGAAAAAATGGGAACCCAATGAAGCCTCCAGCGGGAAATTTTTTAAGCCGGTTTCCACAATCACTTTGGCATTGGATATTTGTGGCCATACTACCGGAATACCGATAAATCTGTCGCGTGTACCCCATCTTCCGGGTCCGATCAGCACATATTTTTTTCCCTGTTTCTGCATTTCCTCATTAAGTTTTTCTATTTCGTAAGTCATTTCTACTGTATAGCGGTTGTTGAATTGCTCCCGGTCGATGAATATTACATCTCTGATATCCTCGATCTTACCGTTGCCCATGCTTTTTTCAGAGAATAGCACAAGATTGCTGTCTTTGAATTTTTCAAAATCTACATGCTGGTCTTCATCCTGGCCTACCAGTGGTTTGATCTGTAGCAGGTAAAATGAGGCAAGCCCATTTTTATCTTTGTTCAGGTTGACGGCCCATTCAATTTCCCCTTCCGTACCCAGGGCTTCTTTAACTACTTTCAGTATTTTGTCGATGGTTTCGGCCAATGGGATGTATTCGTATTTTAATATGTCAGCAAAATCGATAATTCTGGGCCCATAAGCATCTGTACCCGCTTCGATACGGTCGTTGTCCTGATCATACACGGATGCACAATGTTTCAGATTGCCATGTTTTTCAGCCTCACTGATGTCCAGTTTTGCCATACCACTATATTTTTCCTGCCTCAGGTTGAGTTCTTTCTTGTTCATATCCACTGCATAGAATGCTACCTGGGAAGTTTTTATCAGATCTTTGTTAGAAGAGATCTGGAGTTTGGGATAGGCAGGTGAGAACCTGTAGGCCTGTTCACCATCTACCACGTATTGCCCCAGTCCTACGGCTGCGACAGCAAATCCCTCCTCGGGTTTCATATGGTTCACGGGGTAATAGTTGTGTGACTGAGCTGTACCGCTGATATGGGGGTAATAGTAATGATCGTACTGGTCTCCTACAAGCTCCTGAAGGATTACGGCCATTTTTTCTTCTTCCACTTTATGGCCTACAGCCTTGAAGTAGTTTCTGGCTTCGTTGGAATACAGGGAAGCATATACCAGTTTGATGGCATCTTTAAGTTGTTTTAACCGCGTTTTGAAATCAGGATGGTTGTTGGGGATGATGTAGGTGTCAAATACACCGGAGAAGGGACGGGTTATGCTGTCTTCAAAAAGACTTGACGACCGTACGGCCAGGGGTTTGGTAATATGCTTGAGGAAGATTTTGAGTCTTTTTTGCAGCTCATAGGATAATTCGGATTCCAGAAACCATGATTTGATTTGTTCGTAGTTTTTCTCTTGAAATATCTTATCATTCAGTTTGTTTTTTTCGAGAAAGATATCGAATTCTTCTGTTCCGATAATGGCTGTTCTTGGAGTCTTCAGGCCAATAGAGGAAAACATTTCATTGAATTTGAAATTGTATATCAGTGTATTGATGAATGCAACTCCACGGCCTTTCCCTCCCAATGCGCCCGGGGCCAGACTTACTACATTGTTTTCCTCAAGAATGGCATGCTCGCTGAAATCAACTATTTTGCCTTTCTCTTGCTCGTTGCGGTATAACTCCAGCGTGTCGATGAGAAACTGTCTCATCTGTTCGGCATCATCGAAATCATCTATTTTTAACGGATTGATGATCTTTGCAATTTGTATTTCGCCTCTTGCCATCAGCCATAATGAAAATTGATTTTTGATGGCATGATACACCAGAGAATCGGCAGGTACGGTTTTCAGATACGATTCAAATTCATCCGTTGATCGGGCAACGGCTATTTGTCTTCCTTGCTTGTCACGGTAAACAAAGTGCCCAAAGCCCAGGTGGTATTTGATGAAACTTTTTAAGTCCTGCAGCAATGTTTCCGAATTTTTATTGATGAAGTTGGCTTTCATATTATAAGCCTCTTCTGCGTTACCGGGATTGGACGACTGCAATATGGTCGGGAGATTCGGTAAATGCTTTTTGGCATGTTTAACCAGGTCAAAGCCTGCATTCTGATCGGTTTTGTTTTCTCTGGGGAATTCAATGTCTGAAATGAGAAAAAGGAAATAATTTTTATATTTTTCAAAGAAGTTCATGGCCTCTTCATAGGAAGAAGCAAGTATGATTTTCGGGCGTGTGCGGAGTTTGATCACTTTATAAAGGTCATCGGTGTTAACCTCATCAATAAGACGTTTGGTCTGTTCCAGTATAATTTGATAAAGGATAGGGAGGTAGCGGGAATAGTATCTGATGGAATCTTCAACAAGCAAAATCACTCGTGTTAGGCCAACTTTTGTATCATTTTCCAGATTCACCCTGTCTTCCAAAAGTTTTACCATTGAAAAGAAAACCTGGGAGTTACCATTCCATACAAAGATGTCATCAAATACTTTCAAATCTTTCCTGTAATTTTCAACATGCTCAAGGTCACTGTTGTTATTGAGCAACAGGAACTGGGGAATATAAGGGTATTGTTTCCTGAGCGTTTTGCCAATAAGGAAGGGTTTCTTTTTATCAACCCCCATCATCAGGATCACCATATCAAAACGTTTGATTTTCATTTGCATGAGGGCATCCTTTTCATTTGAAGCTCCTGTAATTCTTGGAAGTGGGTTTGTGTCGAGCTGGTTATACTCTCCAAGTATGTGCTCGAAAAATCTACCCTCTTTTTCTATGCTGAAGGCATCATAGAGGTTGGAAATCAGGAGAATTTCCTGCACCTGGAAAGGCATCAGGTCATGCAGAATCTCCCGGTCCGTATTGTAATTGTTGATGAATTTCTGGAGCAATTGTTGGTTATTTAAGGGAGTTTTAGAGGGGGTCTTCCGTTGGGAGTCTATTTTGCTTTTGTCTGTTTTGCTGATCATTTCCAGGGCCTTCATACTGTTGATATAACCTGTGACCATATTGGCCAGGTTGTTGATGAGATCCCGTTCTTCTTTCAGAAATGGTCCTTCGTCAAGCGTACGGAATTTTTTGGTGTAGTATATTTCTATAGAACCCTCCTTATTTTCAATGGTTTCGAATTTTTGTGTTTGCATCCACGGGGTTTCCGTGAAACCGGCACTTCTGTACTCTATATCGTCGTACCGAATTCTGGCAGTTGTATATTCAGGATATTGCCATCCCTTTGGTAAAATCAGGGCTATCTTCTGAAGGGTTTCTTCAATGGATTTTTGCTCCTTTATAATGCCACTTGTCTGGTTGATACAGGATAGTTCTTTAAGCCGTTCTTTGTTTTCGGCCAGGAGTTTTTCATAGTCATCCTTAAATTTATTTCTGTTCTCTGGCATAAGATACCGTATTTTAATGGGTTGCTCCTTTCAGATTAAAAACGTGTGTTGCTCCATATTTGTTCTCTTTGAAACGCTGTGATTCAAAAATATAATATGAACCACGGAGAGCACAAAAGAAATCACGAAGGGACACGGAGAGCTTGATGGACTTTAGCTATTTCTCGCTGTTCTCTCCACTGTTCTTTATTTTTTGCAGCAAATAAGCCTTAAATTCATAATCTGCCTGGTAAATCTTCATGACTTTACGAATGGGGAGTATTTCCTTGAATTTTTTATGATATTCCCGCAGCAGTTCAGCCTTTTGTAGTTCAAATCCAATATAATCGTCTGACAGATTTTCTATTTGGGAATCTGAAAGTTCATCCGGGCGTTTCTGATAGTCATTGAATTTCTTTTTCCAGGCGTTAATGATTTTATGCTTTTTTTCCCAGTATGCATTATAAACGGGCCAGAATTTTTCAGCTTCGGACGGTGTGAGCCCGATCTTTTCAGTGAAAAACGCAATTTTCTGGGTCTTGACCATATCCTCTGTCTCCTGTTCATCGCTTTCCTGTGCTGTTAAAGGATAAGGCGGGTTTTACAATGCGAATGAGTGACCGCCCCGTTTTTTCCTTCCTGCATCTTTTCATAATTTTATCGGGAAGTTCCTTAAAATAGTTTTCCGGAACCTGAAAAGGTAACTTTTTCCCAATATCATCCGGAGTAATATGTTTTTTCATGACGGTTTATTTTTCTTCTGTAATTTTTGACATGCTTCATGATGAATGGTTTAATTCTCTTGAAGATACTTTTCAATCTTTTTAACGGCATGATGGTAAGAAGCTTTTAAAGCTCCCACGGAAGTATCGAGTATCTCCGACATATCCTCGTATTTTAAATCATCAAAATATTTCATATTAAATACCAGCCTTTGTTTTTCAGGCAGTTTCAATATGGCTTTCTGTAACTTTTTTTGAATTTGATCGCCGTTAACATATTCATCGCTTTCCAGTTGGTTTATCAGATGGGTTTCAATGTCAAGAAAGGGAACATATCGTCTTTTTCGCTTTTGCTTCAAAAAGGTAAGAGATTCGTTGGTGGCTATACGATATAACCACGTATATAATCTGGAATCTTCCCGGAAATGGTCCAGACCTTTCCAGATTTTGATAAAAGTGTTCTGAAGGATGTCGTCAGAATCTTCATGGGTGATAACGATCTTTCTTATATGCCAGTAAAGCCGCTCCTGATATTTGCCTATGATTGTTTTAAAAGCGAATTCCTTGAAATCGTTATCCCGGAACATTTCAAGAAGTTCTTTATCTGTATATTCTGACATACCAATTCCTGAAATTCAATAATATTCAGTTTTTTCCGTTTTACCTTTTTTTTGTGTGTCCCGTTTAATAATCCTGTAAAAGTACGATTTTCATTGGAATAACGTATATTAGTCAAATAAGTTTTCAATATAATCGGATTGGGTTGTCCCTATAGCTACAGAATTCCTTATGTGGATTTTTATATCGGTTTATTGTTTGCGCTCCATGCCCATACGGTGCCTTTTGATAGTGCGACAGTTGGAGCGCTTTAAGTTCTGGTGCCTGCTCCCCGGGCACTGCCCGGGGTTACTTAAATATTTGTTTCAATACAAGCATCCAAAGGAAAAAGCATTATTTTTGCGTTCTTTGAGCGATCAATTCAAAACAGTTGTTTAATGGCATTAAGATGTGGAATTGTAGGATTACCCAACGTAGGAAAGTCAACCTTGTTTAACAGCCTTTCACGGGCAAAGGCTGATTCCGCCAACTACCCTTTTTGTACTATAGATCCGAATATAGGTACCATTTCAGTACCTGACAAAAGGCTGTATAAAGTCGCCGAACTGGTAAAACCTGAAAAAGTGGTGCCTACAACCATTGAATTTGTGGATATTGCCGGGTTAGTGAAAGGTGCCAGCAGGGGAGAAGGGCTCGGGAATAAGTTTCTGGCGAATATTCGCGAAACCGATGCGGTAATCCATATTCTGAGATGTTTTAAAGACGACAATGTGGCCCATGTAGATGGTCCCGTGGACCCCGTGCGCGATAAAGAAGTGGTGGATATGGAACTTCAGTTAAAGGATCTGGAAACCATACTGAACCGGATGCAGAAAATAGATAAACAGGCCAAATCAGGTGATAAGGAAGCGAAAAAGCTGATGGGATTACTGAAGAAGCATGAGGAATGTCTGTCCCAGGGAAAACCGGTTCGGGATTTGGAATTGGCTAAAGAAGAGAAGGATATGGTGAGAGATCTCCATCTTTTAACGGATAAACCGGTACTTTATGTATGCAATGTTGATGAAACTTCAGCCATTCAGGGGAATCAGTATGTAGAAGAGGTAAAAAAGGCAGTTGCAGGTGAAGATGCAGAAGTCGTTGTAATTGCGGCTTCTCTTGAAGCAGAAATAGCGGAACTGGATACTGAAGAAGAGCGGCAAATGTTTCTGGAAGATCTGGGTTTAAAAGAATCAGGGTTGCATAAATTGATTCATGCTGCATATAGATTACTTCGTCTGGAGACTTTTTTTACAATCGGCCCCAAGGAAGTGAGGGCCTGGACGGTAAAGACCGGTACTCCTGCTCCTGAGGCAGGAGGTATAATCCATTCTGATTTTGAGCGGGGTTTCATTAAAGCTGAAGTAATCAAATATCCTGATTTTATAGAAAAAGGATCTGAATCGGCTTGCAGGGAAGCCGGAAAGATTCACTTAGAGGGCAAAGATTATATTGTCAGGGATGGCGACATCATTACCTTTAAATTCAATATCTGATGGGATGGATCTATTTGATTGTAGCGGGATTTTTTGAAATAGCGTGGGCGATAGGACTGAAGTTTACCCACAGTTTCTCGCGTTTATGGCCAACAGTTGGAGTGGTGATAACAATGATTCTTAGCGTTTATTTTCTCTCACTGGCTATAAAATCAATTCCGGTCGGCACGGCTTATGCCGTATGGACGGGGATTGGCATTGCCGGCACCTCTGTTTTGGGTATCCTCCTTTTTAATGAATCGGCAAGTGTGGCCAGAATACTTTTAATACTGTTGATTTTTTTATCAATTATTGGTTTAAAGCTTATTCCCCAGTAAATTAGGTGATACTTTTTATAAGGTCTAAAACCCTGTTGAATCCATTAAGATTTCTCATATATTTCTCGCAGATTCCGCAGATTAACGCAAACCAATATATTCATCAGCGGTTACCTCTCCGGCTTCCGGCGGATCATCGAAACTTGTCCGGCTTTTGACGGATCAGCGTGAGACAATTAATTTTGTTTGCAGCTATAGCTGCGGCAGGAACAATTCGGGACAGAAATTTTTTTCTGGAAATGAAAAAAAATATTTCTTATTTGTTGGAAAAATTTAAATTTATATCATACATTTGTATATCTTATTATTTCTTTTTTAAAAATTTAAGTTTTATGAACATTTATGTTGGAAACCTGAATTATAATCTTCAGGAAAATGAATTAGAACAGATCTTCAGCGAGTATGGAGAAGTTGCCTCGGTAAAAATCATCAAAGATAAATATACTGGAAAGGCAAAGGGATTTGGTTTTGTTGAAATGCCCAATGACGAAGAAGCCCAAAATGCAATTGAGGAGTTGAACGGGACAGAAGTGAGTGGCAGGCAAATGAAGGTAAACAAGGCGAGGCCCAGAAAAGAAAACCCCAATCGTTAAAGGGTTTTATGGATCCTTCTTTTCCAGAATTGGATTGCATCAATTTTGAACGCGCTTAACTAAAGATATAGACCAGCACCATTATTCACAAACAAAAATGGGTGCTGGTTTATTTTTGTGGTTTTCAGTAAGTGGATTGGGGTTTATGCTATCACTTATAAAAATTTTGTTTTTTAGCAAAGTTTTGATAAATGATAAACCCATGTGAACTCCTATGTTTTCTATGTGTCTCATGTGGTTCAAAAAAAGTTAAATTGCTTAACTTTGAGAACGATACCATACAGGTTATGAGAAATTTGTTTGCAGCTATGGCTACGGTAAGAATTACATGGGTTTTATTGTAACCTGAAGTAATACGTGATGGTACCTTTTTGGTAAGCCGGGGCGTCGGATTTGCTGTCAAATTTAGCCTTCAGGGCAGCTTTTTTTGCTGCATCCAGGAGTTTATCATTTAGGGTGGTTGAGCCTTTCACACCAGGTACTGCATTGGTAACATTGCCGTGTGTATCCACAGTAATTTCCACGACCACTTTGCCTTCTACCTGGTAGTTGTAATCCGGTTTGGGGAGCGATTCGGAGTTCCGTCCTTTAAGGCTGAAGTCAATGCCTCCCTGGCCTCTGCTATCAACGTCTGAATAATTATCGGATGAGGGCGACCCGGTTTCCCGGCCCTGGTTCCCGGAACCTTCTGTTTGTCCCTCGCTTTCACCGGATTCTTCGGTACTTTTTCCGGGATAAAGGGCATTTTCGTTCACCTCGCGTTCAGGTTTTGTTTCTTCTTCTTGCTGCTCCTGGCTTTCCTGTTGCCTTTCTGCAGGTTGGGTTTCCTGTTGTTCCTGCTCTTCCTGTGTTTCCTCTTCTGTTTGATCCATCGCCGGCGCTTCTTCAAAGTCCTGTGTGGCTACATCCTCCTCTTCCTGAGTGGTGGGTTCTTCCGGTTGAGCCTGGTTATCCCGGGCTGTGGACTGCTGCTGTTCCTGTTGGGTTATCTGGGATTCCCTCTGGGTGGAGGTTTCTTCAACAACACTTTCTTGAAGTTCAGCAGCTCCTGAGGCATCACGTGTATTTCCAAAATTGATCATGATCCCTTGTTCACCTGGAAGGGGGAGGGGAGTGGAAAATCCGAAAAATACAAATAAAAGGGCTACGATACCATGGAAAAGGAGGGTACCCAATATACCTTTTTTATGATTTTTTAAAAATTCCTGCATTTCTAACCTTAATTTATTCGGCCCTGGTGGCCAGAATCATTTTCCATTGATTGCGATTTGCGATATTCATTACTTTCACCACCTCTTCAATCGGAACCCTTCTGTCTGCATTCAATGAGATGGTGGGTTCTTCTACATTTTTCTGATTGAATCTTTCCTTTAAAACGTATTCAATCTGTGAAAATTTTACCTGTTGCGCACCTACATAATAATTAAGGTCACTTGTAATGGAAACCGTTTCTATCGGAGAAGCGGGAGTCTGATTGGAGCTTCTTGGAAGAAGGAGATTCAGAGCGTTTGGGTTAACGAGTGTTGAGGTGACCATAAAAAATATGAGCAACAGGAAAACGATGTCAGTCATCCCCGACATGCTGAAGCTTGTGCTGATCTTATTTCTTGGTTTCAGATCCATAATATGGGTATTGTATTAATCATTCAACAGGTTCGTTCAGTAAGTCCATAAATTCCGTAGTATTGGCCTCAAGCTGATAAACCACTTTTTCTACTTTTGTGACCAATACGTTGTAAGCCAGATAGGAGATAATCCCCACCATCAAACCGGCAACTGTGGTAACCATCGCTGTGTAGATTCCGCTCGACAGAAGGGTAATATCAATGTTGCTGCCGGCATTTGCCATATCATAAAAAGCACGGATCATTCCCATTACCGTGCCCAGAAACCCAATCATCGGTGCAGCTCCTGCTGCTGTTGCCAGGGTGGGCAGGCCTTTCTCGAGTTTGGAAATTTCCAGCTTTCCTACGTTTTCAATGGCTGTATTGATGTCGTTCAGGGGTCTTCCTATTCGCTGAATGCCTTTTTCTATCATGCGGGCTACAGGATTATCCAGTGTCTGACATAGCGTTAAAGCCGACTCTACCTTATCGTCATGGATGTAATCCTTGATTTTGTTCATGAAATTGATGTCGGTTTTTGCCGCATTGGTAATGGCAAAGTATCGCTCAATAAAGATATAAATGGCAACGATGGATAAAATCACAATGGGAAGCATGATCCACCCTCCTTTAAGGGCAAGTTCCCAGAAAGAAAGGGTTAATTCACCGGGATCTTCTCCCTGGGCTGCATTGGACAAAGTATCCTGTGTTTGGGCTTGTAACAAGATGAAGAGATGGTTCATAAGTATCACTTTTAAATTTTGGGGACAAAAATATAAAACTAATTTTTACTTCTTTTTTCTTTGTTGTTTTTAAATGATAATTTTTTCGCAATATCCCTGAACAGTTCTTTGAAGCTGTTAAATTCTTCTCTATAAAAGAGACCGGCCCCTTGAATGTAGCGGGTTTCTTCATAGATCAGCCGATCGCTGTTCCGGTTGAAAAATTTGAGTCTGAGCTTTCCGTTGGGCGTCAGCTTCCAGTCCACCCGAAAATCTCCTATAAATTCGCTTGACTGGTTATATTTATTGGATGTTCCTACATTGCCGTTGATGATCAGCCGGTCGTTAAGCAATTGAGTAGAAAGAGCCACTTCTACCTGATCTTTGGATATTTTATCCCCCGGTTGGTAATTTACTCCGACATTCCAGTTGGAAGATATTTGGGACAGCCAGTGACTCAATTGATTGGATAATAGTTCACCAGTGGTGAAGGCCATACTTGTAGCCCCCATTTCAAAGGTTTCAGGGCGACCTGCCATATATTGCTGCGAAGGCATAAAAGTATTCAGTACGAGCAGTGAAAGGAATTGTTTGTTCAATTCTTCCTGGTTGCTTATGGCGCTTTTAACCCGAGCCACGGTACTTTCATCTGCAGTTGGAAGATCGATTTCAAAGTTGATGTCGGGACTCCTCAGTTTATTGGTTAATTGAACTTTGCAGTCCACAGGAATTTGTTTTTTATAATATTCTGTAGTGTCCATTAATAGATTGTTCAGGGAGGTGCGGAGCCTGTATACAGCGGTTATGTCAATGTCCGCATCCTGGGGTTTGCCGTTCCATACGATCTGACTTCCCTGCTGGATATCAAATTTTTTGTTGATTACATTTTGAAGCGAGAACAAGTAGGTACCGTCTTCGATGTTATAATCTCCGTATATGCTGAAATTGTCGTTATTGTCAACCCCCATATTCAGATTCCCGCGACCCTGCGCTTCGATAATGTCGCCGAAATCCGGGTCGAGTATCAGGCGCGTCTGGGCCTGGGATGTTACTTCAAGGTCAAATTCCAGATCAAGACCAGTTAAATTGCTGGTAAACCATTCCTCTTCCTGCTTTGTTTCCTGAACCTCGCTGTTGCTGTTTTTACCGGCGAAAGTTAGGAACCGGGTTTTCTCACTGTTTCCCCTTTGGCCAATGGGTAAATTGATCAGTGTGTTGTTTTCCGTTTTCAGGGAAGCATCAATATTCAGGTTTTTGGTTTGTGTGTTTCCCTGAATGCTTACCGGACCTGAGGTAAAGGCTTCTCCGTAATAGATGGTATTGTCAAAACCGGTGGTATTGAGTGCCCTTAGTTTTTGTGCATCAATGTTGAAATTGTAATCAATGTTACTGAAGGAATGAAAATTGAGTTGACCGTTTACCTGTGCCTGATTTCCTGCTTCGTCGGTTACGGTTATGCTGTCAAAATTTATTTTGTTGTCCGTAACATCCAGCTCAGAGGTGACATTATAACGGGTTTGCAAATAATCGATGGTGAAGGAGGTCTTGTGAGCCAAAAGTCTTCCGTTGAATAAAGGATGGTTCAAGGTGCCTGATAATTTAAGATATCCACTGAGCGCTCCGTTAAAATCAGAAAAGGATTTCTGGAGAATGGGGTTCAGGATTCCCATCCTTACTTTATCGAGATTGGCGTCAAACTGTAAACTTTGGGTGGAAGGATCATATTCCCCGTTCAAATCCACAGTTTTAAGGTCACCTCTTTTGCTCAAAACGTTAAGTCCAAGTTCCTCTTTGTTGTTGATCCATTTGCTGGTGATGCGGGTATTCCCGATCTTATTGTCGTTAATCAGCAAGGTATCTATAGTAAGATCGGAATGGAAAGTGGGTGCATTGTAAAGATCGGCGAATTTTGCCTGTCCATTGATGATCCCGTTAAATTTAAGGTTCCCTTTCGGGAAGAAAAGATTCACATAATCGAGGGGAATGTCGGAAAGATCTAAATGTAATGTATCCCTGGGGTCTTTTGTTATTTTACCGTCAACCTCCATGTGCTGGTTTTTGTGATAAAAACTGAGGTTATTGAAAGATATGCTTGTGGTGTCGATGGTTACGGAACTGCGGGCAAGCTGCCACTCGTTGTTTTGTATGTCTAAATCGCTGGGTAAGAAATAAAGGTTGGTCCGTATGTTGTTCGTGATCTCGGACCTTTCCATATCCAAAAGCGCAATGATTTCTCCTTTTGTGGTTTGGCCTTTAGGATCAACCCAATTGATGGTGAATTTGGATTTGTTATCCCCGGTTAACGACTTGAGCTCAAAGTTGTGAAAATAACTTTTTTCCTTGCCGTTCAGGCTTTTCAACTTATCAAATCTGAATACCAGGGAGAATATGCTGTCCTGGGAGCGGCTGGCCATACGAACATTCTGAAAATTATAGTCTTTATAATTGAAATTATTGGTTTCTGCCGTCAAGTTGAAAGATTGCGCGTTTTCATTATATTGCAGTTTAACCTGACTGCTGTCGTGTATACTTAAATCCGGGAAAAATATATCCGTAATTTTTTGGGTATGGCTCAGGTTGATGTTCAGTTCAAGATCGTTTTTTGCCTTAACCGCAGCGGTATCTTCCTTTTGTTCCACAAAAACAGGCATATAAGAGAATGCCATATTTTTGAGCGACTGATATACCGTTGTTGATTGATAGTGACCTACGAGCTCTGCATTGATGTAATCTGAAGTGAGTTTTATCCGGTTGGTATCACTTCTGTGTTTGGCATCGAGCTGCAGGTTATCAAAATTCAGTTTTTGATTGTTTTTCACCAGTTGGCCCTGGGTCATGGTAATGGTTCCACTGGCATTGTCGAGATTGTTGCCCCGGAAATTTGAATTTAAGCTGAAAGATAGTCTGGCTGATGTGTCTTTTTCCGCCAGGTTCAGTTTGTCTAGTTTGGCTTCTTTCAGGTTGGCATTGAAATCAAAAATTGGTACATCCCCTGTAAAATCGATACCTCCCTGGAAATCAAATTTGATGTTTGGGTCTGAGATGGAAAGGGCGCCGTCATACATCTTATCGGTTAAAAAACCATTGATTTGAATATTTTTGTAGTTATACTGTTTGATTTCCAGCCTTTTTATTATGCCATTGGTTTGAGCCTGAAAGCCCTGATCGGGAAAAATAGATCCCTCAACCTGAATATCCATGCTCATATTGCCAAAATTTTCTTCATTTTCAAGCATCCTCCCAATATTGAAATTTTGGGTTTTCAGGTTTCCTTCAAGGGCCAATGCCTGAGTTTCTTTCGGGCGTATCAGTAAATCGGTGGAAAATTCTCCCAACTGGGTGTTGAATTTGCCATAGGCCACAAAATCATCGAGAAATCCGGTAAAGTTGCCTTTGTATTCGATTCTTCCCATGTTTTGAAAAGTTTCCGGTAATGCGATGTTGCCTTTTTTTCCCAGCAGATTATTAATGAGTCCGAGATCCTTTATCCCGGTATAAAGGCGATTGACCTCGATATACATGTAAGTTTTTGATATATCGGGAAGACCGGTAAGGCTAAAATCGGTAAGCAACTCACTTTGCCTGCCGGTGCCTACAAACACACTATCTCCCTTCAGATTGCTTACGGTGCCATTGATATTCCCCGATATCACAAAGTTTTGGTTGGGAATATCCTGAAAAGTGGATGAGAAATAGGCAAGGTCATTGAAGGCGATATTCGATTCCCGTAAGGCGACATCCAACTTTAGCTTATTTAAGGGATCCCTGAAATTTTTGTAGTGATCGTGTAGAAGTAAAATTGAGTCGGTTTGAAAGAATGAATAAGGCGTACGCATGGCAAGGTCTTTGATGCTTAGCTTTTGTTTATTCAGCCTGATTCTTGATTGAAGATCAAAAACCTTCATTCCGCTTTTTTCTTCAAATGAGAGATTGTTGAGATCCAGGTGAATCTTTCCGCTGTCAACATTAAGGTTCCGAGCCTCAATGTTGAAATCATGGAAGGTCATGTGGTTAAAATCCAGTCCATAATCTGTTTTTTCGGGCAGGTTGGTGTTGTAGGAGACTTTTGAATCATTTATTACCATATTATTGCAGCGGATGTGCATCCTGGGCTTGGTTGTATCTTTTCTTTTTAATGCTTCGATTAAGAACCGTATGTTTATGTTTTTAGCCGTGTCGTTTCTCAGGTGAATGGTAGCGCTGTCCATAGAGAGTTCCCTGAAATAAAGCTCCCTGTCTTTCAGGTCAAGGAAATCAAGATGCCCCGTCAATTTTTGTGAGTAAATCAGACTGTCGCCACTCTGATCTTCCAGATAAACATCTTCAAGCACAAGCTTGTTAAAGAGCGTATAATAAGCTGATTTAACCTCAAAACGGGCATTCAGTTTCTCTGAAAACGCTTCGGACAGTTGGTGAACAATATAGTTTTGAACGTTTTGATTTTTTATCAGAAAATAACCGGTTGCCGGCAAAATCAAAATCACCAAAAACAATACGAGTAATATTTTGTATATTTTTTTAATAGCTTTGCCCGTTTTAAATTCTTAGTAATTACAACGCAAATAAACAAAAAATAGTTTTCAAAGTAACTGCATAAACCATACCAATAATGGGAGTAACGATACTGGGAATAGAATCTTCCTGTGATGATACTTCTGCTGCTATACTGAAGGATACCTATCTTTATTCCAATGTGATTTCGGGACAGGAGGTTCACAGGAATTATGGAGGTGTTGTACCGGAACTGGCCTCCCGTGCTCATCAGCAACACATCATCCCTGTCGTAGATCAGGCTCTTAAGCAGGCGGGCGTCAAAAAAGATGAGGTCGATGCGGTAGCTTTTACACAGGGACCCGGATTACTGGGGTCACTGTTGGTGGGCACCTCTTTTGCAAAAGCTTTTGCTCTGGCCCGGGATATTCCTCTTATCGGGGTGAACCACCTGCAGGCCCATATTTTGTCCCATTTTATAAAGGCTCCCGGCAATGAGGAGCATGCTGAACCGGATTTTCCTTTTTTATGTCTGTTGGTAAGTGGGGGGCATACGCAGTTGACCGTTGTCAGGGATTATCTGGACATGGAGGTTATTGGAGAAACCATTGATGATGCCGCAGGTGAGGCTTTTGATAAATGTGGAAAGATCATGAACCTTCCTTATCCGTCCGGGCCTGTTATTGATAAAAAGGCAAGGGAAGGGGATCCCCATGCATTTGAGTTTACCCGACCCAATATTGGGGAGTTGAATTACAGTTTTAGCGGTTTGAAAACGGCTTTTCTCTATTTTCTCAGAGACAGAGTAAAGGAAAATGAACATTTTATTCACGAGCATTTCAGTGATCTTTGTGCTTCTATTCAATATACCATCGTGGATATATTGATGGAAAAGCTCATTCGGGCTTCTGAAACTACAGGTATAAAAGAAATTGCCATAGCCGGCGGTGTGGCCGCCAATTCAGGTTTGAAGCAAGCGCTCCATGATGCTGCCCGGAAATATGGGTGGAATGTTTATATTCCCCGTTTTGAATATACCATGGATAATGCAGCTATGATTGCCATAGTGGGGTATTATAAGTACATGCGGGGAGAATTTGAAGATTTGGATGCCGTACCCAGTGCCCGTTTGAAATATTGACTACCGGTCGGAGCGATTCGAGGGGTCTGACCGGTAAAACCGCTAATGCTAAAACCTGGCATATGAATGCCGAATCATTCAGAATTTTCCGAAGGGGCGTACTCTCCCCCGCCTCCCTTCAAAAGGGAGGAGCTCGGTCTGGTAGAATTGTCAAAGGCTTTCCTGTAATTGCCGAAGAAAAAATTTATAAAGCCAGATGCAGCATACCTATAAGTCTTCTACGGACCGGCTCCCCTCCCTTGGTCAAGGGAGGGGGTGGGGGAGAGTACGCCCCCTGAAGCTATACCGGAATATCAAGAAATTCCGATACCAATTTTTATTAATCACCACAAAAGGTTAATTATTATTCCAATTAATCGTATATTGCATTAAAATTCTATTACAAATGCAATATCAGGAAATTCTGAAAATAGCAAGGAGATTACGAAGAAATCATACCCCTTCAGAGTATAAGCTTTGGGAGGTCCTCCGGGCCAAAAGGTTGAATGGGATAAAGTTTCTCAGGCAACATCCGATTATTTATGAAAGTAACCGCAACGATTACTTTTTCTTTGTACCGGATTTTTATTGTGCCAAATACAAACTTGTTATTGAGTTGGATGGAAAGATTCATGAATATCAAAAGGAACGTGATAAAGATCGTGAGCTCATATTAAAAGACAGAGATTTGAAAGTACTAAGAATAAAGAATGAAGAACTGAATGATATAGAGAAGGTCAAAAGGAAAATTTTGGATATGTGTAAATAGAAGGATTTGATTACATTGCTTTGTTGGCGTACTCTCCCCCGCCTCCCTTCAAAAGGGAGGAGCTCGGTCTGGTAGAATTGTCAAAGGCTTTCCTGTAATTGCCGAAGAAAAAATTTATAAAGCCAGATGCAGCATACCTATAAGTCTTCTACGGACCGGCTCCCCTCCCTTGGTCAAGGGAGGGGGTGGGGGAGAGTACGCCCCCTGAAGCTACAATCACAGTCAATCTCCTCTGGACCGCCTCTCTTCAAAAGGGGAAGCCTGTCCCGTTAGATAAGTTGTCCGACTGGTAGCTGCTGAAAAACACAATCCGTTTATCAAACTCATGTTAAAAGTCATTTGTCTTTTGCAACCATTGAATTTTATTTGCAGGCTTTAAATTTTAAAAAAGGAGGAAAAGTATATGAAATCGAAATCAGTATTGGTAGATGGATATCAATCGGTAATTGATAACGGACGGAATCATGCTGTAGTAACGGATTTGCCTGATGCAACAGACGTAGGAGCCAGTGCACTGGAACTTTCTGTGATGAGCCTGGCAGGTTGTATTTCTACCATTTTTAAAAAGGTAGCCGATAAAATGCGGCTCAATGTCGAAAGGGTGGAAGTGGAAATGGATGCCGACAAAGGTTCCGATACCATTGAAAAGGTTAAATATACGGTAAGGGTTAAGTCAGATGCATCAGAAGAAAGACTGAAGAAATGTTTGGAAAACACCGAGAAAGCATGCCCTGTAGGGGTGCTTTTTTCCAAAGCAGGTGTAGAGATGGAAGGCACGTTGGAGAAAGTATAAGATCCATTAGATTTTGTTTAATAAGATTGTCCCCGGTAGTTTGA
>JAGXLC010000020.1 GCA_018334875.1 Bacteroidales bacterium
TTTCCAAGTGAATCAGTGGTTTCGAATTCGCTGTAATCACTCAGCGTTAAAACAGCATTATTTTCAATAGGTTCCTCTGTAGTGTCTGTAGGAAATTCAATGACGATCGCGTCGTCAGGATCTTCCTGTGTAACATTCCACTCTTTCGGTCCTTCCCAGGTGTAAGTACCAACCCACTTGTCGAAGTCAAACTTTTGTTCCGCGCTTCTTTTTAAATGGTTTTCATTGACGGGTTTTAATACTTCCTGAAGATTTTCGAGAACCGTCTCATAACCACTTGCTTTCTGATCAGAAAAGGGATCGTTCTCTTCCGTGATCCCATTGAGTGTTTGCATGGCCTGCATACCCTTTGTATTCTCTATGTCTTCCAGGCTGGTCTTTAGTTCCTGATCATTCTGTTCAAGTGTGGTAATAGCTTCTTCCTTGTCCATGACACTCACTGTGTCATCGTCTTCGCAGCCAGCAAATATCAAAACTGACCCGATAATTGTTAATGTTAAAACTTTCTTAATTGCATTCATAATGTATCCGTTTTTTTGAGATTCTAAAAAAATTGTGTTTACCATTACTGTTTTACTAATTTATTTGTATGATGTTCTGTTTGGTATAAATTATTCAACTTTTAGTCGAATTTAATACGTATCAAAATAGGTTTTGGTTACTTAAATGCTGTGAAAATTTTTTCACCTGCTCATCATCGATATCGCTTATAAAATTGAACAAGAACAGTGTTGAATCAGAAGTATAAATGGTGACATTTTCTCTCCAGGGATCAATCACATTTTTATTAAATATACTCATCTGTGTTGAATCGGACCCATAAGCTTCTACTACACTTTGGAATTTAAGGCTGTCCAAAAACTCCCTCAATTGCTTATTGGTGTCCTCACAGGTTCTGTGTTGATTTTCATTTTCATGCAATATCATTATTCTAAAAGACTGAAATGAATTCTTGCTAAGGTTCAGCGATTCATTTTTTATCACTTCACCCAGCAAAAAATCAGGAACTTTTAATACAGCAATACCTTTTTCTCCTTCATACGATTTTAAAAAGGGACTAACTTCACTTTTCGGCTTGGCCCCGGGATGCTCCAAATGATAGAGCAGAGCAAAAATGATGATGATAATGGCCGAGTAAATAATGATATTGTTTTTATTCATACGAAACCAAAATGTTTTTGTTCTATAAAACAATTGCAATTATCATACCTTTATATTATTAACTTTTGCTAAGTTAAAATATTTTTATTTAGATTTTTAACTTTGTTATATTCCAAATATCACCAAATTATGATGCATCAGATTGGCAAGTACCTTATTATAATAGGAATTGTTGTAGTGGTTATCGGTGTAATCCTGTTTTTCCTGGGCAACAAACTAAGCTGGTTTGGAGATTTACCCGGTGATATAAAGATAAAAAGAGACAACTTTGTTTTTTATGCACCCATAACTTCAATGATCTTGGTGAGTATTGTTTTAAGCTTTCTTCTGTGGCTCTTTTCCAAAATAAGATTTTGATTTTCAAATTTTATCTCTGACATTAAATTTTTTATAAAGCAAATGCTGTTTCAGGCTCCCGGGAATGATCGCATTGAGCTTTGATAATAATACATTCACCAATCCGGGAATAATGACTGTTTTGCCTTTTAAGAGCCGGGAAATAGCTATCTCTGCCATTTTATTTGCCCGCATGGTGGACATTTTTGCCCAGAATCCACCACGACGGATTCTTTGCAGCACTTCCTGGTTTGTCATAATAGGGCCTGGACATAAGACACTTACTTTCACCGGGGTATCCTTCAATTCTGTCTTTAATGCCCTCGAAAAGGAATAGACAAAATTTTTACTGCCTGCATATACCGTTTTAAAGGGTATGGGATAAAAAGCAGCCAGACTTCCCAGGTTAAGAATATAGGCATATTCAAGTTTTCTCATTTCCGGAAGAAAAAGTCTGGTAAGAAGTATCACCGATTCTATGTTCAACCGGATAACATTTTCGTAAAACCGGTAATCATAATCACAAAACGAGCCCTGATGGCCCAGTCCGGCATTGTTGATCAGCATGTTAACTGTAATATTCCTGTTTCTGCAATGGTTGTAAATTTCCCAGGGTGCATTGGGTGTAGTCAAATCAAGGGCAAAGGATTCCACTTCCACCGGATAATTTTTCTTCAGGTAGTGGATGGTGCTGTCAAGACCGGAATCTGGAAGGTCAAGAAGCATCAGATTCATATTCCTTTTTGCGCATTCTATGGCCAGTGCTCTGCCAATCCCAACACTGGCACCTGTAATAAGCGTATATAACTTTCCGGAATGCTCCATTATGACAAATCTTCTTTTATCCATTTAACAGTATGGGATATTCCTTCACTAAGAGAAGTTATGGAATATCCCAGCTTTTCCCGGGCCTTTTTTGAGGAAAGCTCCCAGTTATACATATATTTTTTAACCCATTTGGAAGGCAGAAGCGGGGGTCTGCCCAACATTCTGGAAACAAACATTTGAGTAGAACTAAATATCAGCAGCAGGGGAACGGGTATGGGTATCAGGGGGTATCGTTTGCCGCTCTTTTCCCGGATGAGTTGAAACAATCTTAAATACGAAGCATTTTCACCACCCAGAATATATTGTTCTCCTTTTTCGCCTTTCTGCATTGCCAGGATATGACCGTTCACCACATCGTCTATATACACGTAATTGCCTTTCATTTTTCCACTCCCGGGAATAAACCACCATGTGCCTTTTAAATACCGCTTGACCAAAAGGGTGATGGCATTGCTTTTGGATATTAAGCCCGGACCATAAACTCTTGTGGGATGAACAATAACAATATCCATCCCTTCGAGCACATAATCCTTGGCTTTTTTTTCTCCCATGAATTTTGTGCTTTCGTATTCATTGAAAAAATCATAGTAGCGGGGTGACATTTCATTCAGTGGTTCTTTGAGAGAAGGGCCAAAAGTCCCGCCAGTTGAAGTGAAAACTATTCTTTTTACCTTTTGTTCCTTAGCTATCTCGAAAACATTCAATGTACCGATTAAATTGATCTTGTTATAGAGGGTTGGATCTTTTGCCCATGGTTTTGCATATGCAGCCAGGTGAAATACCCCATCTATGCCCTCCATGGCCTTTTTCAAAATATCTTTATCATCCAGTGTACCATAAAACCATTGTATATTTTCGTGATTAAGTGTTTCCAAGGCTTTTTCCCTGTTTCTCACCAGGGCTCTTACTTCGTTACCACGCTCTGCCAATGTTTGAGCAAGATTTGAGCCAATAAAACCTGTAGCGCCTGTTATGAAATACTTCATAGTATTTTGTTTTTAATTGACATCTCCGGATGGGCTTTTATCGAAAAAAAATCGTAGCTGATGGCCATAAGCCCGTGAATCATAAATGCAGCAAAGAAGGATCCTGTATGGAGTGTAATTACACATAAAATTAGACCAAAGGGGACGGAACCGAGCATCTCTTTTCTTCCCTTTGGTATATGGGCCAGCACATATAATATAATGTTTATCACAATAGCTGTTGCTATACCGAAAGTATAATACAATGAAAACAGCAAAAGCCCTCTGAAAAAGGCTTCGTATGCGAATAAATAAATCAGCCAGGTGGTAAAATTAATAATCAGAGACCTGGTATCCCAATGCTTGATTCGTATCTGTGGATAATGTTGTAAGTTCGATTCCTTACCCGCCATAAAGAAGTTAACCAAAAGGATCAGGGGGGTGAATAGGGCAAGCCAGATGAGGGATTGTTCAAAGTTTTGAACATTAATTCCATAATCCTGAAAACGGATGTTCTGAAAAGAATAAAATATAAACAGGGGAATAAGACCAAAAAAGACAAAGCCCAGGATGCGCTGACTTATAGCTGAAGCGAAAGAAATATTTGGCTTTTCCCATTTTTTCATCTTATTACCCAATAATAAACTCAGGAAATGGTAGGCTGCAAAACCCGCAATAAGCAAACCAAAAGCTATAGCCACATTTGCGTATTCCGGATTATAGAGGTCAGGTGGACTGAATATCTGTTGTATTCTATTCATTTCTATTTATTTGAAAGGTGAATCGGGTTCTTTGGCCATAACTTTGTAGGTGATTTGATCCAGGAGTTTGGGAGCAATTTTCTTAAGTAAAACGGTTAACTTTCCTTCCGTAGTCATAATGATTGTCCGGTTCCTTTTTTTAATTCCCCTGGCAACAATTTCAGCTACCCGTTCCGGAGACATCATTTTGGATTCATCTCTCGGACTCTTTCCCTGCGCTTTACCATCAGGACCCAGAGCTGATTTGCGTACATCAGTGGAAGTGAAGCCCGGTGCAGCAATCATTACATGCAGACCTTTCCTTAGGGTCTCAACCCTTAATGATTCCAGGAAGCCCTGCATGGCAAATTTTGAGGAAGAATATCCGGTTCTTCCGGGAAGTCCATGAAATCCTGCAATCGATGATATTCCAACTACTGAGCCCTGCGTTTTGAATAAATACGCTAAAGCATATTTCGTACAATATACCGTCCCCCAAAAATTTACATTCATCACTTTTTCCAACACTTCCGGGTGTAGGTCTTCAAACAGGCCTCTCATGGAAAGCCCTGCATTATTGATCAGTACATCAATCCTACCAAACTGACGAACGGTTTTGTCTATAAGATTTTTACAATCAGCCTCCACCGATACATCTGTTTTAACAGTAAGGATCTCTCTGTTTTTTGCTTTTAGGTCTTGTTCTATTTCTTCTAATTTTTCTTTATTACGGGCAGCCAATACTACCCGGGCGCCTTTATCCGAAAATACATACGCAAATGCTTTCCCTATACCCGATGAGGCTCCGGTAATTATAATAACTTTATCTTCCATTTCGTTGCATTTTATTCAGCGCTTAAATGTATTCATTTTTTCATGATTTCATTTAACAACGCTGGAAAACATTTGCACAGCCATCAACATTACATATTTAACCCGAATTATTCAAGAATAATTCTGACGCTATTGAAAAACCTGGCTTTTTGCTTCAATAAATTTCGCAAAAAGCCGGTTTTTCTAATGCGGGGTTACCTGCATCCATCCCGCAAACCATCGCGCATTCAAAAACTTTCCCGCTTACAGCGGGAAAGTTTTTGAATAATGCAGGTTAAATTGATGGGACCGAAGTAAGTTGGATACAACCGATTGTACTTAGTGTCTGTCCATAAAGACCTCCGTAATTTACTTTGTGTTGTCGGAGGTTAATATTGATGTTTGAACCAAAGCGTTTCACTGAGAATAAATATGGAGTAACATATGAGGCAATTGGTAAGAATTTCAAAGGTCTTTTGACTTTATACAGAAGCTAATTAATTACTGATTGAGAAGAAATTAATTGGTAAAAGAATTTTTTTCAAAAAAAGTCGGCCAAAAATTTGTATAAATTTTAGAAGGTATTACTTTTGCACCGACTCAGTAGCTCAGTTGGTAGAGCATCGCCCTTTTAAGGCGAGGGCCCTGGGTTCGAGACCCAGCTGAGTCACAAAGTAGCCTCCAAACGGAGGCTTTTTTTATATCCTTGATTTTTCTGTTATTCGAGGGCCTGGCGCTTGAGCGCCACTGAATTTCCTACTAAAGCCCTCGTTCAGAAAGGACTTTTATAGTGCCATAATCCCAGCCATTCAATATGTAACCCTAATTTGGTCAAGCCAAAACCAAACAGGATGCTTTTATTTCTAAAAGCTAGAGCTATGTTTCTAAAACCCTGATTTAATTTTTTAAGAATGTAACCTTCCCTGCCCGTCTCTTAAACAAATGTTTCAACGGCAAGGGCCATTCATGAAGCGCAATGAATGATGTGTTTAATTTTGAGATATTTCCGCGGATCTGGAATTCATCCCTCAGGTCAGGGGCTTGCTAATCCAGCAATTCTTGTTATATTTCGGCCCGTATTGAGCAAAAAGTATCTGATTCTGAAAAAATATTTAACTGTATTCGCTTCATTTATAATGATGCTTTGTATAGGCAGTTTGTATGCGTGGAGTATAATTGCATCCGAACTGATTGATAAATACAATTTTTTGGCTTCTCAGTCTCAGGTTATATTTGGAACTCTAATAGCCATTTTCCCGGTTACAATGATTTTTGTGGGGCAGCTAGGTGAAAAAATCAAGTTCAGGTATATCGGTTACATCTCAGGCTTATTATTTTTTGCAGGTTATTTTATAGCGAGCTATTCTCTCGGTAATTTCATTATAATTTTGTTAGGGATTGGAGTTTTGGTAGGAATGGCAACAGGTTTCGGTTATTGGGTTGCACTAACCTCGCCCATTCAGCTCTTTCCCGAGAGGAAAGGGCTGATTACAGGCATTTCAGCGGCAGGTTTTGGATTAGGCGCAGTATTTATGTCGGAAGTAGCTGAAAAAATCCTGTCTGAGGGTAAAGATGTATTACAATTACTTAGCATTATAGGAATATCATATGGTTTGATTATAGTTACTTTTTCAAATCTAATTTACCAGGATGAAAACACCTTAAACAGAAATAGAAAAGAATCTGTCAAAATAACCAACTTTCTCGGCTCTAAAATTTTTAAAAAATTATTTCTTGGAATATTTCTGGGGACTTTTGCAGGCTTGCTGATAATTGGAAGTTTGAAAATTATCGGAGAACAAGCCAACATCCCAAACCATTATTTGATTCTTGGAGTTTCAATATTCGCTGTTGCAAATTTTTTGGGCAGGCTTGTCTGGGGTTTCCTGAGCGATTACATGGGTGCAAGCTTAAGTATATTTGGGTCATTATTTTTCCAGTCCATAGCAATCATATCGCTGAATATTTTTACTTTATCCGGAATTTCATATATAGTTCTTGCATTTTTTATAGGGTTTGGTTTTGGAGGCAATTTTGTGCTTTTTGCTAAAGAAACGGCTCAAGAATTTGGAGTAAGGAATCTTGGCATTATTTACCCATATGTATTTTTGGGGTATGCAATAGCAGGCTTAGCAGGCCCGTCCATCGGAGGTGCTTTGTTTGATGCTTCAGGAACATACGCTTATTCAATTTTCCTTGCAGGTGTTATGAGCTTTGCCGGTAGTTTACTGTTTTTAAATCACTTTATTAAATCACGAAAACATGAACCTGTAAGACAGTCTGAAAACTAACGTCAAGTACATCAAAGATGACAAATTGATTGCATTCGCAACCGAAACCGTTTAGGGCTTAGGTGCAAATCCCAAATTCCAACTAATGAAACCCGCATGCACGAACCTTCACAACAAGAACATGATTAACATGCGGGTTCCATGGTAATACAAGCAGAGTTTCTGAATTTGGTATATATATCAATTTGAAATTCAATTTTTTAATAAACTGTTACGCTAATGAAACCCGCATCTAGGAACCTTCGCAACAAGGCAATGAATAAATCATGCGGGTTCCATGGCGAAGGAAGCACAAGGCTTGAATTTTGAGGTTCTATTTGATTGAATTACAAACATATAATCAAACTTTATCCGAATGAATGTAAAATTTGAAAATTGGTAAAAGGACAAAAAGGAACAGCATTTCAGCTTTTTTAACTGATTTATAGATTTTGTTTCTCAGGTATTTCTTATTAATTCCCGGTTAATTTTTTTTACAAAACCTGGACCGTTGTAGATGAATCCCGTATAAATCTGTACCAGGGTGGCTCCGGCAGATAATTTTTCAATTGCATCTTCAGGGCTCATGATTCCGCCTACACCAATAATGGGTATTTGCCCCTCACTTTTTTCAGTAAGATAACGGATGATATCAGTAGATCTTTTATTCAGAGGTTTTCCGCTTAATCCGCCTTCACCGATATTCTTAACCGTTTCGGGATCTGATGATAAATGGTTTCGCTGTATGGTAGTATTGGTGGCAATAATCCCCTCGATTCCTGTGCTGTAAAATATATCAACCACATCATCTAGCTGCTGGTTGTCCAGGTCGGGAGAAATCTTTAACAAAATGGGTTTTTCTCTTGCCTTTTCTTTCCTCAGCCTTATAAGCTCATGAAGTATTTTCATTGTATGCGTTTTATCCTGGAGTTCATTCAGGTTTTTAATATTCGGGCAGCTCAGATTGATCACTATGTAATCCACATGGTCATAGATCTTATTGAATGCTGAAACATAGTCATTCAATGCCTTATCGTTAGGTGTTTCTGTGTTTTTGCCGATATTACCTCCAACCACAACACGGGAATTTCTTTTTTTAAGACGTTTTACAGCCTCATCAACACCCTGGTTGTTGAATCCCATCCGGTTGATCAGTGCCTTGTCCCTGGTAAGACGAAATGAGCGGGGCTTTGGATTACCCGGTTGTGGAAGCGGAGTTACCGTTCCGATTTCAATGAAAGAAAACCCAAAATGACTGAATTCTTCGAAAACTTCCGCATTCTTGTCAAATCCTGCGGCCAATCCTACAGGATTATCAAAGGTCATACCCAAAAATTTTCTTTGCAGCCTGAAATCCCTAACTTCATAAATCCGTGAAATAATTTTTGGTACAAAGGGGATGGCAAAAAGGACTTTAAGAAGAGAAATGATGATATGATGAACGGTTTCAGGCTTTAGAATAAACAGCAGCGGACGAAGTAATTTTCGGTACATTTTTTCTGCAAAGATATATAATGACAGGCTATTTTTTATTTCCCGGAGTATATTCTTCAAAGTGGTTATCGGAATAAAAGATGACAATTCTTTCAACATAAGGCGATACATCTGGTTTGGCTTCAACTTCACGAGAATTTGCTGTTTGATCTTTATCCGGGGGATTATTCTGAATATCGGATTCTCGTGGAGTTGATTTTTCAGGCTGCCTTTCAAACGACATAGCAGTCTGTTTTTCTTTGGCATACATCGTGCCCTCTCCAAGTATAAGCCATTTGGGGTTGATATCTTTATAATATTGAAGGAATTTGTGTATGAAATCATAACTGGGTTTGTTTCTCCCGGATAATATGTGTGAGATGCTTGAGCGTTGTACACCGATTTCATCTGCCAGTCTGGTAGAGGTCATGTTGTGTGCCTTCAAAAATTCCATGAGCCTTTCTTTCATAGTCCAAGTATTTGTTACAAAAGTAATAAAAATAATTGGTTCTTTGATTTACAATTGTAACTATTCTAAAATTACAAATGTGAAAAATGTAAAACTAATGAAACCCGCATCTAGGAACCTTCACAACAAGGCAATGAATAAAGCATGCGGGTTCCATGGCAAAGGAAGCACAAGGTTCGAACCTTGATATATTATTTAATTAAAGCACAACCCTATAATCAAACTTTACACTAATGAATGAAAATATGGGTGCGGAAGATCTCTCAACAGAGCTATATCGGTTATCAATATGCCCATACAATCAATAAAAATGAGCTTTATTAACAATTGATTACTCCACAGGCTACTATGAATATCCAGATATTTTATATACCTAAACTTTCACATAAATTATTTGATGTAAATCACTGGTAAATTTATTATTGCATTCAAAACATCTTCTTTTTTAAAGCTGGAATCCTCATAATACGTTATAAAATATGAAGTTTTTATTAAAAAGAATTTTGTAAAACACTGGTTAAACGATAAAAAATATTTTTACACAATTATAAATTGCGTCATAGGCAGGCCGGACTGACAAATGTTATTTCCATTTGTTTTTGGTTGGTGCACGTATTTACATAAGTGAAAATATACAAGAATCAAGTATGTTACAATTGTAATTTTATGTTTCTACAAAGCATAGATTGTATTCCCAATTTATTCCAAACAATCTTTTTTATGTCATCCGGCCGCTGCCGGATTTCAGTTGTGTGTGAATTTTAGGATGACATATTTGTAGGCCCGGGTGTAAACCCGGGTAATAAGTGATATTCTAGTTTACGGAATTCCGTAGGAATAACATATATTTACTTTTTTGGAAAAAATTAGGAATGCACTCAAAGCATATTGGTAGATTTTCGATAAGCTATGGTTAGTTCATCAGATAAGTGATATTCTCAAAGCAGAATTCTCAAATGTATGAGTTATATATTGCCCGATCCAGACCTTGGTAATATTTGATCATTTTTCATACGCACACCTATGCCTGGGTATATCATATTGCCCTGCATACATGTTTTTTTAATAAAATTCACATTTGTAACATAAAATCAGTTCAGAAATTCACCCGATTTCAATATAAATATATGGACCTCCCACGAATTAATGTCTGTTCCTAAAATTAAAAAGATTTGAAAGCGTCTCTTCTGGAATGTTCGCTGGCAAAGCTTACGAATTTTAAATGCCAAATCCAGAGAGGTCGGCCGTACGTCTCTACCAGGTATATTCGACTGGCATGAAAAACAAGAATAACGCAGCCAGCGGATATTATAGACAGAGCCGAAGGCATTCCTTATTTGGTATAGTTTATTCACTTTTAAAAAGAGGTTGTTGGTATTTATGAATATTTTTACAATCTTTACACAAAATTGATTATTTATTATGAGACCAACACGTTTTCTTTTACCATTGAGCACCTTCCTTTTACGGGCAGGTGTTGCTTTTTTTATTTATGTCAGGTATTTTCAGTATGTTCTGGATTTAAATTTTGATCAGCTTTCTTTTTACCTTTCATCACTTTTTAGCATTTTTGGTGTTCTTTTGGTTTTAGGTGCATTTGAAAAGCGGCACACTTTAACCGTTTTATCCGGTTTAATCCTATTGCTTTTAGGATTATATCAAGTATTTACTTTTACAGGAGATTGGTTTACCATTAACTTTGCTTCAAACTTATTTCTTACGGTAACCGCTTTATTCTTTTTATGTAACGGCAACAAAAACAGATAATAATTTTCTACAAATTCATTTTTAATTAAAAAAGGATAATTTATGTTCAACATTGCACTTTTTGGTCCTCCAGGCGCAGGAAAAGGAACCCAGGCAAAAAAGCTGATGGATAAGTACAATCTTGCCCATCTTTCAACAGGGGATATCCTGAGGGATGAAATGTCTCAGGGAACGGATCTGGGAAAAAAGGTTAAAAATGTAATCGAAAAAGGAGAACTGGTTTCAGACAATCTTATCGTTCAGCTTATTGAAAAAAAGATGCAGGAAACCAGGGATGTCGGCGGATTCTTGTTTGACGGCTTCCCGAGAACCTACATTCAGGCTTATATCCTCGAAGGACTGCTGCTAAAAATGAACACTTCACTTTCTTGTATGATCAGTCTTGAAGTCCCTGAAGATGAACTTATGAAGCGTATGTTGCAAAGGGCCAAGGAAGAAGGCAGAAGCGACGACACTGAAGAAGCCATTCAGCATCGGTTTGAAGAATATAAAAACAAAACCATTCCTGTTGCCAATTTTTACAGAGAAAAAGGCATTTATTATGAAATTGACGGAGTTGGTACCATTGACGAAGTTTTTGATAGGATTGTTCATACCATTGAAGAAAAGCTTACCCAGGAATGGATGAATGTAGTGCTGTATGGTCCTCCTGGCTCGGGCAAGGAAACTCATGGACGAGAACTGGCTGAGAAATATAATCTGACTTATATCTCCATGGGATCAAGGGTATATGAAGAGATGAATAAAGGCACCGAATTGGGGCAGAAAGCAAAATCCTATATCGAAAGAGGTGATATTGTGCCCGACGAATTTGCCATTAATGTAATAGAGGAGCAGATCAAAACCAATCCCAATGCAAGAGGGTTTTTATTTAAAGGATTTCCAAAGACCGTGATTCAAGCTTACATATTGGACGGTTTGCTTCGTAAAATGAATTCATCGGTTTCCTGTGTCCTGAATCTTGACATATCGACACTGGAATCGGTCAAAAGGCTCACAGCACGTGCTCAAACTGAGAAGAAAAGGCCGTATGATCAAAATATAAATACCATTATCCACAGGATAGAGCAATTCGAAACACATACCCGACCTGTTCTTGATTTTTACAAGGACAAGAACATCATTTATCACATTGACGGGGTGAGTTCCCAGGACGAAGTCTTCCAACGGTTATCGGATAACCTGGATCAGGCTTTCAAAGAACTGAGGTAATGAAATATAAAATATTTTTCGATAAAATTGTTCTATTTTTAAGAAGATTATAAAAAATGCCTAACTGGTCGGATTTTAATATCGAAGGATTTGCTATCGGGCTTATGGCCTTTATTATCATCGGTGTATTTCATCCCATTGTCATTAAAGTGGAATATCATTTTGGAAAAAAGGCCTGGCCCGTATTTTTGTTTTCCGGAGTTGTTTTTGCCATACTCTCTCTCTTTTTTCAAAACCAATTCGTTTCGGTAATTTTCGGGGTCTTGGGATTTGCCCTTTTCTGGAGCACTCTGGAACTTTTTAAACAGCATCAGCGCGTATTAAAAGGTCAGGCAAAGAAAAACCCCAACAGATCATACGATGAATAAAAATCATAATATATGGTATTTGATCCGCTGAATATAACGGGTATCCTTGTGGGTGCCGGAGCATTCTTAAGCATTGCTCTCGGAAGATACCTTACCATAAAAGCCGAGTATTATTTCACGAAAAAATTCTGGATCGGGTTTTTGATCATAGGTATCCTTTGCATTGTGTTTTCTTTGATGAGTGAGTCATTCATATTGTCTTCCGTTTTGGGTATACTGGGATTTACTTTTTTATGGGGAATAGGCGAAATCATTGAACAGGAGGAAAGGGTGAAAAAAGGATGGTTTCCCAAAAATCCAAGAAGGAAAAAAGACGCTGAATAATTTTTTATTTAGAAGCATTATAAATTTTATCACTTGCTGGTGACATCCCGGTTGCTATTTTATATCTTTGACCAGCATTTTCAGCAATAAAAACATGTTCTATACGAGTCTTATAACATCTTTGTTACCTTATATCCTGCTTACGGGGATATTCGGAACCCTTTTGGTAAACCACATTACGATTTCCAAAAAAACCGGCGGGGAAGCGATCAATTATACCGCGTCGCGCACAGAGCAAAACATTAATAATTCCGGAACCTTTTTTTATGGAGCTGAAGAAAACAAAGATAAAGAAATAAATGCCGGAAATACAAGCAATTTCTGCCTATCGGCCAAAGCTTCTGAAGATTTAAATAAAGAAAAAAAGCATTATCCGCCTTGTAAGATTCCTTTAATCAGCAATCCTGATTTAAATCGTACCTATAGTTTCAGAGGTCCCCCATCCTGATTTTAATTTTCTGATTGTGAGTTCGTATAACAGGTTTCTGAGCTAGCTGACTGGTTAAGACACCAAAAGGAGCGTAGCAGTTAACTCATAACCACATAGCATCCCTGGTGGTTATGGATAAACAATTTCTCTACGGGATGGAACTCACATATTTCATTTTTTTATTATTCTGTTAATAAAATTTCTCTGCTGATTGTTGTAGTTTATAAAACCAAATGATATGAATGCCTGTTTCAAATGGAGTTTGTTGTTACTAAGTGCAATAGTAACAAGCAATAGCTTATCTGGTCAGGATAAGGAGAAGGGCCTGTCCGACACCCTGCTTGTGGACGAATATTACATCAATGATGTATTGGTAACCGCCAATAAAAAAACCGAGAGATTATCAGAAGTGGCAGCTTCCATCTCTACATTGTCTTCATCTAAAGTTAAGGATAAGCAGATTGAAACCCTGAACGATTTGACTTTTGCTACCCCCAACTTTCATATGCCAGACTATGGTTCAAGTTTAACTTCCCCCGTGTACATAAGGGGTATTGGTTCGAGAATCAATGAACCGGCGGTCGGACTGTATGTAGATGACATTCCTTATTTTGAAAAAGCGGCTTTTGATTTTAATCTGTTCGACATCGAACGCATAGAGGTGTTGAGAGGTCCCCAGGGTACATTGTATGGCCGTAACAGTCTCGGTGGTATTATTAAGGTTTACACGGAAGACAACAAAAACAGGCCTACAACCAATTTTTCTGTGGGATTGGGCAACCATGACAGAAAAACGTATCATTTAAAACAAACCATACCGGTTAATGATAACCTTCTGGCATCTTTCTCAGGAAATTATATGAATCATAACGGATATTACACCAACCAATATGAGCGAAATACCATTGGAGGAAAAGAAGATCTTTCAGGAAGGATGAAGTTGAAATACTCTCCGTCTGAAAGTGCTTCCTATCAATTCATTCTGGATGCAAAAAATACAAAAAACAACGGCTATCCCTATGCCAAAGTGCCTGAGGAAGGAGGCAAAACCACCATCAATTACAACCATGACAGTTACTACAAAAGAAATATTCTTAGTTCGGGATTAAAAGCAGAGTTTGATATTGGTGAATATACGCTGAATTCAGTAACGTCTTATCAACTGCTGGATGATTTCCAGGAAATTGATCAGGATTTTACACCTGCCCGACTTGTATACGTTACTCAGGACAGACGCCATCATATGCTAACCCAGGAAATCAATTTTTCCGTTTCTCAAAACAAAAGACTGGACTTCGTTACAGGAGTTTTTGGTTTTTATCAGTTGAGAGATAAACAGGTAGATGCGCATTTTGGTGAAGATTATCCTAATCCACACAATAGAGACAAAACTTATAGCAAAACCACCGGTGGATTAGCTATTTTCGGACAAATGAGTTATCAGGATTTTCTGATTGAAAACCTGGAAGCTACAGTCGGTTTGCGGTATGATTATGAATTCAACGAATTGGATTACCGCTATTTATTGAATATGAACAACGAGGAACAGTTACAGGATGATTTTGTTCATAAAAAGGGATATCCGGAACTTCTTCCCAAAGTTAGTTTCCATTACTCATGGCATGAAAATCTTGTGCAGTATATGAGTTATACCAAAGGATACAAAAGTGGTGGCTTCAACTCCACTTTTGAGAGAAAACAGGACCAGACTTTTCGCCCTGAGTACAGCCTTAATTACGAAACCGGTTTGAAGTGGTCCTCCAATCGTTTGTCTGCCAATTTATCCCTGTATAATATTGATGTCAAAGACAAGCAGGTTTATCAAATTGACACCCTGAGTCATGGCCCATTGCTAAGAAACGCCGCTCAGGCAAACAGTAGAGGATTCGAGGTTGAATTCAGTCACCGGGCATTGAAAAATTGGTCCAACCATTTCACTTTTGGTTACACCCATGCGCAATATGAAAAATACGTAAAAAATCCCGAAGAAAACATTAACTATAATGGTAATTATATACCATATATCCCGCGCTATACATTCAGTTTAGGAAGCAATTACAGGTGGTTAATGTCCGGAGGTTTGCTGGAGGAGATCAGGTTCCATACCTCTTATCATGGTATCGGTAAACATTACTGGGATAATGAGAACACCATGAAGGAAAATTATTACGGGTTGTTGAACATGCGGATAACCGGTGTATTTGACCGGATCAACTGTTCCATTTGGGCAAAAAATGCACTTAATACAGGTTATAATGTATTCATGTTTGAAGCTTTCAGAAATACTTATGCACAGAAAAACGCCCCGTTGCGGTTCGGTGTTACCTTTTCCAGCAATCTCAATATTCCAAATCTGTTAAATTTGCGCTAATATGAAATCCACGCAGAAATACGGTATATTGCTGAGTCTTTATCTTGCTCAATCCATTCCGATGAGCTTTTTCTCCACCGTTTTACCTGTAATTATGCGGATGGAAGAGTATTCATTATCCAGCATCGGTATGATTCAGCTTATCAAAATACCCTGGGTTGTAAAATTTTTGTGGGGACCTGTTGTCGATCACAATGCCAGGGATAACATGCACTATCGTAAGTGGATTATCGGATCGGAAGTTTTTTATGCTATGGTAATCATTGCTATAGGATTTTTCAACCTCCAAAGCGATTTTACCACCATCATTGTTCTGATGATCCTGGCATTTATGTTATCATCCATTCAGGATATAGGTTCAGATGCCCTGGCCGTGAGGATATTGAAAAAGAAGGAAAGAAGCATGGGCAACAGCATGCAATCCTCGGGAAACTTTCTCGGGACTTTATTCGGCAGCGGGGTTTTGCTTTTTCTCTACACTATAATAGGATGGCAGTATCTTATGCTCGTGCTCAGTGGTATTGTTCTGATTGCGCTCATACCGGTTTCAAGGTACCGGGAACCGAAAAAACAGCAGCAATTCCACATCAAAAGGAACCGGATTGCCTTTTCCAATATATGGGGGTTCTTTCGTCAGAAGCGGATTGGTAAAAGAGTCACGCTCCTGGTAATATTTTATGCAGGTCTCATAGGCATTTTGGCTATGCTTAAACCTTACCTGGTGGATCTGGGTTATACGGTGAAAGAGATTGCTTTTATGACGGGAATTTTTGGTACCGCTTTTGGTGCAGGAAGCGCTTTTCTCGGGGGATATATTTTACGGAGAATCGGTAATTTGAACGGATTGCGCCTATTCGCTTTATATGGATGTTTGGCTGCCGGTTTTATGACATTCATCGCTTTCGGAAACACCCATATCGCATTGATTTATACTGGAATTGCACTAATTTGGAGTGCTTATGGCATGGCCTCCGTAGCAATATTTACAATCTCAATGAATACGGTACGTAAAGGGAAAGAAGGTACCGATTATACGCTTCAGATTGTATTGACACACCTGAGCAGTCTTTTGGTGGTAGTTATCAGCGGAAGAATAGGGGACTGGATCGGCTATTCAGGATTATTCCTTGTTGAAACGGTGGTTGGTCTTATTGTAACCCTGAGCATAGGTAGATTATACTTTGATCCTGAACTGCCTGCTGAACCTGAACCTGAATCCACTTATGCTTTGTCCGAACAAAGTGTTTAAAAGTTATTTTTATGCAAATAGATACAGCGCTCATAAAAAAATATAACAAGCCGGGACCCAGGTATACGAGTTATCCCCCGGCCAATTACTTTACGGAAGAATTCACCGGTAAAGACTTTATTCAGATGGTCAGAGATTCCAATGATGAATGGCCTTCTAACATATCTCTGTATATACACATTCCTTTTTGTCCCCAAATTTGTTATTTCTGCGGGTGCAATACCAATTTAATGCCCGAAAGGCAGGAAATAGAAAGATATATCCATAATGTGAAAAAAGAGATCGGGTTTGTTGCTGAAAATCTGGATAAAACCCGGCAGGTCACTCAGATTCACTGGGGCGGTGGCACACCTAATGCTCTGAATCTGGATTATGTGGAAGAGATCATGGATTTGATTTATAATACCTTCTCCCTGTCTCCTGATCCGGAAATTGCTATGGAATGCAGCCCGGCTTATCTGGAGCTTGACCATATTGTACGTCTGGCCAACATGGGATTTAACAGGATGAGCCTGGGAATTCAGGACTTTAACCCCGACCTGTTGAAAAGATTACATCGGCGACCATCAAAATATCCCATAAAAGATATTTACCGCACGGCTAAAAAAGCGGGTTTTGAGGGTGTCAACTTCGATTTTGTTTATGGTCTCCCTTCTCAAACGGTGGAAGATCATACTGAAAGCATTAAACAAGCGCTGGCAATCTATCCGGAAAGGATTGTTACCTTTTCTTATGCGCATGTTCCCTGGTTCAAAGAGCATCAGAAAAAGCTTGAATCTTATGATATTCCCCAGGCCGATACAAAGCTTAAGATGCTTAAATCATCTTTTAAGCTTCTAACGGAAAATGGTTATTTGGCGATTGGTATGGACCATTATGCCAAGCCAGGGGATGAACTGAGCCTTGCCCTGAAAAATAAAACCCTCCACAGAAATTTCCAGGGATATTGCACCAAAGATAAAACCGGTCAGGTTTACGCTTTTGGTGCTACAGGCATCAGCCAGCTTGCCGGGGGATATAGCCAAAACACCAGAAAACTGAGCGATTACAATCAAATACTTGAAAATGATCGGTTGCCTGTATTCCGGGGCTACAAGCTAAACAAAAGTGAAAAGATCCGCAGGAAGGCACTCAATGAAATCATGTGTAATCATTACCTTGATTTTAAATCTGTTGCAGAGGAATTTGATATAACCCCCGAAAAAATTAAGCAGGTGCTTGAATACAATCCGAAAAGTCTGGAGGAATTTGCAGGCGACGGGTTGCTTAGTTATGACGATCAGGTGGTCAATGTAACTTCCAGGGGTTTTTTCCTGATCAGAAACATTGCCATGGCTTTTGACCCGCTGATGAAATCCTCATCCGGGAACCGGTATTCAAAAACGATATAAAAGCAGAAACCATGAATGCACATTATGATATTGTAATATTAGGAGCTGGTCTTACCGGCTTGACAATGGCACACAAGTTAAAAGATTCGGACCAGTCGGTACTGGTTTTGGAAAAAAATGACAGGCCGGGTGGAGTAATCGGCACACAGAGAGAAAACGGATTTATTTATGAGGAAGGACCCAATACGGGCATCGTTAAGTATGGTGAAGTAGCCGAATTATTCGATGAACTGAATGATTATTGCAAGCCTTTTATACCTGATGAATCCGTAAAAAAAAGATATATCTGGAAAAATGACCGCTGGGAAAAACTTCCCTCCGGACTGAAGGAAGGAATCAAAACACCACTTTTTAGCCGAAAAGACAAATTCAGAATCCTTGGGGAGCCTTTTCGTAAACCAGGCAGAAATCCGGAAGAAACCCTGGATGCTATGGTCAGAAGAAGAATGGGAGAGACCTTTCTGCATTATGCAGTGGATCCATTCATATTGGGTGTTTATGCCGGTGATCCCTCCATGATCGTACCCAAATATGCACTTCCAAAACTATATTATCTGGAACAGGATTATGGAAGTTTCATCGGAGGGGCTGTAAAAAAGAAATTTGAGAAAAAAGATGAGATGGAAAAAAAGGCTACAAAAAATGTCTTTTCTGTAAAGGGGGGATTGAGCAATCTGACCACCGCACTGTATAAATCCGCCGGAAAAGATCGGTTCCTCTTTAACATAGAAGGCCTGAAGGTTAAACCTGAAAGCAATCATTTTGAAGTAGAGTTTCAGCACCAGGGGAAAAACGGAAAAATCAAAGCAAACCGTGTGATTTCCACAGTAGGAGCTTACGAACTCCCTTCCATCTTCCCGTTTCTGGATAAGGGTGATATCAATGATATTACAAACCTTAAATACGCTAAAGTTGTTCAGGCGGCTGTTGGTTTTAAAAACTGGCAAGGTCCACAACTGGATGGTTTTGGAGGTCTGGTTCCTCATATTGAAAAAAGGGATATCCTGGGAGCTTTATTTATGTCATCCTTTCTGCCGGATCGGGCCCCGGATGGAGGCCAGCTTTTTGCCATATTCATGGGAGGAATCAGAAGAGAGGAGTTGTATGAAAAATCAGATCAGCAACTGACCGGTTTACTGGAAAAAGAAATGAAACACATGTTTGGGCTGAATCAATTTCAACCGGATTTATTAAGGTTCCACCGTTATCAATATGCCATACCCCAGTATGGAAAAGAGAGTAGCAAACGGTTTAAATCCATAAAAAAAATTGAAAATCAACACAAAGGCCTTATTATTGCGGGTAATTTAAAGGGCGGAATCGGCATGGCTGACCGGATCAAACAAGCTGCCGACATTGCCGAAATGCTCCACAATCAATTATAAAATTTATAATTATACCGGTAAAGCACTTTATAATCATAAACGGCATAATACACTTCTGCCTTTTCTACAATTCCCCGGGCATTATAAAAATATTTTTTGCTGGAATAATCATCCGCCCTGGAATCATACCACATCTCTTTCGATAAATGCCCATTGCTGTTATACTCAAAAATCTTGGATATGTGGATTTCACCTTTAGGCTGCTCTTTTTGTATCTCAACCAACTGATTGCTCCCATTATATTCAAATTCCTTGCGATAGATAAAGTTTCCCTTCTGATATTTTATTTCTTCTACTTTATTATTGTTGCCATCAAACTTATACGATATCTTTTTAATCCTCTTCCCTTCGGGAGTGAATTCCAGATATTCCGTATGGTTTCCGTTATCATCGTATTTATTGACAATTCTCAGCGTTAGCTGGTCTTGTGGGTCCAGCACCCTTATTTTCGCATTATTAGCTTCGTAAGAGAACAATCTTCTTTCTACAAGATTACCATCCCGGTCTTTTTTAATGATTTTGGTCAGTTTGCCCTCATTATTGTATTGATAGTTGATAACCCGGTGTTCACTTCCATTGAACCGGCTTTCCCTTGTTTTCTTCCCGTCGTTGTTATAATCTATAGTCTGCTTGAATCGCACCTCATCTTCCTCGACACTGTAATTTACATATTCCGTTTTATCCTGGTTTTTATTGTATTTATAGCTGAGCTCCTGATTGATATCGCCCCGCCGATAATACTCTTCTTTAATGACATTCCCATTTCTGTCGAATTCTTTAAACGCATTTTTGTAACCTTCTTCGGAAGGCTCTCCGTCTTTATACTTAAAATTAACCTGAATCTGTGCCTTAATATTCTGGTTGATGATGGTATTTTTTTCCAAAGCATCGGGCAATTGTGCACTAACTTCATTGCTGAAGGCCAAAAACATGATCAGGAACAAAATAAATAATTTTTTCATACTGCTTATCAGGATTATCTGTAATTTGACTCGTTCAAATATAACCAAAAAACTCATTTTACGTAGAATTTTATGTTCTGTTCTCATTTAATCAATTTCTACGCAAAAAAGATTTATAAGTTTAAGCTATAACCAATATTTTATTAATATATTTGAAACGATAACCACAAAGATCCATATCTATGCAAAATATCCACATTCAGCGATCGCTTGAAAACCCCGATAAACCTGAAGTTAAATTCAATGCTGAAACAGGAGTCTGCGAAATCATTGGTGAATCCTATATGGAATCGACCTACACGTTTTATCTTCCTTTAATGAATTGGATCGAAGAATACATCAAATCCGTTGGCAAAAAAATAACCATTAATATTAAGCTGGTCTATTTCAATACCAGTGCTACCAAGTGCTTACTTGATATTTTTGAAATTCTCAAAAAATACCAGGAAGAGGGAGGAGAAGTAGAGGTGAATTGGTTTTACGATAGTGAAGATCCTGATATGGTTCATGAAGTGGAAGATTTTGAAATTGAATCGGGACTTGAAATCAACCTGAAAGAGTTTTAATTACATTTACATCTCCCAAAAATTCAAAAATCTTTAGCTATGGCTGATTTACAGACAAGATACCTTGGTTTAAAATTAAATAATCCTATTGTCGCAGCAAGTTCCGGTCTTACCAATTCCCTGAAAGACATTAAGGAATTTGAACAAAACGGAGCCGGAGCCGTGGTATTAAAATCCATTTTTGAGGAAGAAATACGAATACAACTCGAAAGGGATCAGGAAGATATGAACAAGAGTTCGTTTTTGTATCCCGAAACCCTGGAATTTTATGACAACTTTGCTTCTGATGATTCTTTAACAAGTTATTTGGGGATGATTACTGAGGCAAAGAAGGAGGTATCCATTCCCATTATAGCTTCGGTTAATTGTGTTACTTCTGAAAAGTGGCCATTTTATGCTCAATACCTGCAAGATGCCGGTGCTGACGCCCTGGAGCTGAATGTATTTCTTATGCCTTCGGATTTTGGAAAAACATGTGATGAACGGGAAAGAGAATATTTTCAGATCGTTGAAGAGGTAAAGAAATATGTTAAAATCCCCATCTCGCTCAAGATTAGCTTTTATTCCAACAATCTGGGTTCACTCATTCAGGAACTTTCATATTCAGGTATTGACGGGCTGGTGCTTTTCAATCGCTTTTACAGTCCGGATATCGACATCAATAAATTGAATCTGCTATCCACCAATGTACTGAGCAAACCTTCCGAAATAAGTATGCCCCTCAGATGGATCGGTATTATGGCCGACCGGGCGGAATGTGATCTGGCCGCTTCAACGGGCATCCATCACGGCAATGGTGTTATCAAACAACTCCTTGCCGGTGCACAAGTGGTAGAAGTAGCTTCCACCATCTACATGAACGGCAAATCCCATATCCGTACTATGCTCAATGACCTGGAAACCTGGATGGATGAAAAAGGCTATAAAAATATTAATGAATTCAGGGGGTTATTAAGCACCAAAAAATCGGAAAACCCTGCTGCTTATTACAGAATGCAGTTTATGAAGTTTTTTTCAGGGAAAAAGCCTTATTAAGCCCTTTATTGATCGTTAAACTCTCCTGGTAAGGTTTTGACCGGGAAGATACGCGCGGAAAACATAAAAAACAGCCCCAGCAATAAAACACTGACGATAATGAGTGTATAGTACCCCGAAGAACCGGTAAAGACATCCCTGAGGCTTGCCTCCATGACGGGTTTATCTGTAAAATAGAGGAACAGGTAGCTTATCAGATTGTTGACAAAATGAATGAAAACGGAAAGTGTTATGTTTCGGGTTTTATAATAAACCCAACTGATAAAGATCCCCATAAAGAAAGCACCTATAAACTGCCAGGGATTCATATGAGCCACACCAAAAAGGAAATTGGTCCATAATATGGCTTTTACCGGCGAATAATTTCTTAGGAAACCTTCCAAAATAATTCCCCTGAATATCAATTCTTCTAAAAGCGGAGCTAATATAACTGCGGTGATAAAAGCCGGAATGCTTTTACTAAACAGGGTTTCAAACAGGTCATGGTATCGATCGGGTACAGGGAACAAGTTGGTAAGGGGATCAATGACGATAATCACCAGTACAGTGAGCATTAAAATAATGACGTAATCTCCGGAAGTGACTGTATGATTTCTGAATGCGGGTTTACTGGCATAAACCCTGGTTTTTACCTGTGTTGCTATTAACAATGTGCCCCCTGCCGCTACCAAATAACCCAGCAACATCAGAATATCCATCATCAGCTTAGTTCCGGATAAATTTCCGACTGACACCAGCATCCCTGTAATAAAGGATAAAGCAATAAATGTCAGAACAATATGAAAGCCTTGAGGAATTTTTGGATAATACCAGGAATTGCTGTTTGTAGGTGTTTCCATCGGCACTGTAAGTAAATTCGGATTTATGGGGCCAAAAATACATAAAATGACATGTATAATAAAACCGTTTGTCAAACATTCCTCCTTAATTTATTTATTTTTGTCGGATAATAATCCTAAAAAAATTTAAAAATATGCATTATACGGTAAAAGTCAGTGACAACGTACATTGGATAGGGGTAAATGACCGAAAAACAGATCTTTTTGAAAATCTGTGGCCCCTTGACAATGGAATATCTTATAATTCTTACCTGATCGATGACGAGAAGATAGCCCTGGTCGATACAGTTCATTTCAGTTCTGCCGAAGAATATATCGATAAAATCAGAAGCATCATTGGCGATAACCGGCAGGTTGATTACCTCATTGTAAATCATATGGAGCCCGATCATTCCGGGGCCATCAGGAGCCTTGTGGAAAAGTATCCCGGTATTCAGATTGTAGGCAATCTTAAAACATTTAAAATTTTGGAAGCTTACTACGGATATAAGGACAATTTGTACGAGGTTAAAAACGGGGATGAACTGGCACTGGGTAAACATACACTGAAATTTATTTCCACTCCATGGGTTCACTGGCCTGAAACCATGATGACGTATGATCAGACCGATAAAATTCTTTTTTCCGGGGATGCTTTTGGCAGTTTTGGCTCCCTCGACGGAGGAATATTCAATGATGAGATCAATTTTGAATTCTATGAAGATGAGATGAGGCGTTATTTTTCAAATATTGTTGGAAAATACAGCAATATGGTTCAAAAAGCATTTAAAAAGCTGGAAGGGTTTGATATACAAATGGTAGCCGCCACCCATGGTCCTGTTTGGCGTAACGATGTCAATAAAGTTCTTTCTCTTTACGACCGCTGGAGCAAGTTTGAGACAGAGACCGGTGTGGTGATTGTCTTCGGATCGATGTACGGCAATACCGAAAAAATGGCCGATTATATTGCCCGCAAGATATCCGAACGGGGAATTAAAAACATCCGTGTACGGGATGCTTCCAAAACCCACCTCTCACATCTGATCAATGATGTATGGCGGTTTAAAGGTGTTATACTTGGTAGTTGCGCATACAATGGCGGATTGCTCCCAACTGTGGAACATTTTACCCGTACCATGGAACAGATTGGTCCTAAAAACCATTATCTGGGGTTGTTTGGTTCCTATAGCTGGACAGGCGGAGGTGTTAAAGCACTGAACAAATTTGCAGAAAATATTGATTGGGAAATGGTTGGCGATCCGGTGGATATAAAAGGCGTTCCCGGAGATGAAGCTTTTGCCGGGTGTGAAAACATCGCCAATGCTATGGCAGATAAATTGTTGCAGGATTAGTGCTTGAATTTTTTCATTTTAGTGTAACAATTTATTAAAGGTTAAAATTTCAAAAACCATGCATCATTCATTATGAAAAAAGAACTGGTTTTTGAAGTCAACGCCCGTGATGAAAAAGATGTAATTGGCGAAGGTACACACGTTCGATATATCATCAACAAGGAAAAATTTTTGTCGAATCTAAATGATTATTGATTATGAAAAGATTAACGCTGATTTCCGTATTTATGTTATTGGTATTTGGTCTGAACCATTTACAGGCGCAGGAAATCAAACAATTGCCTGATCCTCAAAAAAGGGGAGGCAAACGTCTAATGAAAGCATTGAATCAAAGGCAATCTTCCCGGACCTTTGCAGATAAAGAAATGGATGATCAAATGCTTTCCAACCTGCTTTGGGCTGCCTTTGGTATAAACAGGCCGGAATCGGGAAATCGCACTGCACCATCGGCACATAATGTGCAGGATATAGAAATTTTTGTTACTACTGCTGACGGGGCTTATCTTTATCTTCCGGAACAGCATGCATTAAAACGCATTACCGAAAAAGATGTCCGCGCCGATATGGGGTCGCAGGATTTCGTGGAAAACGCTTCGGTAAACCTGGTTTATGTATCAGATTTTTCAAAATACTCTGATGGAAGTGAGCAGCAACATATGGTAACTGCCTCCGCCCATAGTGGATTCATTGGTCAGAACGTTTATCTTTTTTGTGCTTCGGAAGGGTTAAACTCTGTTTTTCGGGGTGCCATCAATAAGGATTTAATTGCAGAAACCCTGAATCTGGAGGAGAATTTACATATTATCTACAGCCAGTCGGTTGGATTTTCTAAAAAATAATATATGCCGTATAATTTTGATGAACGCATACCCAGGGCTAATACCAACAGCGTTAAATACGACCTGAGAAAGAAGTTGTTCGGAAGGGAAGACGTGCTTCCAATGTGGGTGGCTGATATGGATTTCAAGGTGCCGCCTTCCGTTTCAGAAGCCATTATGGAAAGGGCCCGCCATGAAATTTACGGATACAGCATTAGACCCGAGTCTTTTTATCAATCGGTAATGCGCTGGACGAAAAAAAGATACAACTGGTCCATATCGCGCGAATGGATGACTTTTACCCCCGGGATTGTACCCGGGGTTAATTTATCCATCATGATCCTCACCGAACCGGGCGATAAGGTGATGATTCAACCTCCTGTTTATTTCCCTTTTTTCCAGGCTGTTAAAAAAAATGGACGGCAATTGGTGGAAAACCGCCTTCTTCTTCGCGAAGGAAGATATCAAATCGATATGGAGGATTTTGAAGAACAGCTCAAATCAGGGGTAAAACTTTTTATCCTTTCTAATCCTCATAATCCGGGTGGATCGGTATGGACCCGCCAGGAGCTGAAAACAATGGGAGAGCTTTGCTGTAAATATGGGGCTTTAATTATAGCCGATGAAATTCATTCCGATATTGTATTTCCGGGGCATGTTTACACACCAATGGCTTCCATCAGCGAATCTATTGCCTGGAATACCCTGACTTTTCTGGCTCCAAGCAAAACTTTTAATATTGCCGGATTATCCACCTCTATTGGCATCATTCCAAATAGAAAACTCAGGGGTTTATTCAATGAGATGATTGAAAGAATACACCTCTGGCACGGGAATATTTTTGGCAATGTAGCTCTGGAAGCCGCTTATAACTATGGAGAACAATGGCTGGATGAATTGCTTGAATATCTGGCCGGCAATATAGAGCTCATCAGCGAATACATGGACACACGTATTCCCGGAATGCACCTTATCAAACCTGAGGGCACTTATCTTGCATGGCTGGACTGCAGGGAATTGCCAGTAGAAAATAACCGGATCAACAGTTTTATGGTAAAAGAAGCCGGGGTAGGAATGAATGAAGGATCTTCTTTCGGGGAAAACGGAGCAGGGTTCCAGCGGTTGAATTTTGGTTGTCCGCGGCAAACCCTGAGAACTGCTCTTCAAAATATTGAACAGGCTGTAAAAGGGATTCAATAAAAGCTGTCCTTTTCACAGAAAATTGTATTGTGCCATAAGCTTTGCCTTATGGCATTTTTTTCATTAAATTTATACGTTAATCAGAAACGAATAATTTACATTTTATGAAACATTCCATTGATCTCCTGGTTTTTGCAGTGTTATTGGCAACTTCTTCCTGTGCCGGTATTCAATTTGACCGGCAATATAAAGTTAACAAAGGAGAAGAATTTGTTATTAACCTAAAAACCAATCCTTCTACTGGATATACCTGGATGATAGAGGAAGGCCTTTCCGATTCCCTGGTAATCTTACAGGGCGAAGAATATGTACCGGACGAAAATCCCTCAGGTAAGCCCCGTTTAGGTTCCGGAGGGATTAAAAAATGGCATTTTGAAGCCGTAAAAGAAGGCAAAACCCTCCTGAAATTTATTTATAAAAGGCCCGGTACCGAAGAAACCAGTGAAATAAAACAGTTTCAGATCATGGTAAAATAATCCTTTAGATTACTTGTCTGTCAACATTTATTTGATCTAAATTGTTATAATAACAATAAGACAAAAACAGACAAGCTATGGATGGTACAACAAAACAAAATAAATTTACCAACCGGTTAATTTATGAATCAAGCCCTTACCTTTTACAGCATGCAGATAATCCTGTTGACTGGCATCCCTGGGGTGATGAACCATTTGAAAAAGCCCGGAAAGAGAACAAACTTGTTCTGATCAGTATTGGATATGCAGCGTGTCACTGGTGTCATGTAATGGAGCATGAATCATTCAGCGACCAGGAGGTGGCCAGGATGATGAATCAGAATTACATATGCATCAAAGTAGACAGGGAAGAAAGACCTGATGTGGACAGCATTTACATGGATGCGGTTCATATCATGACCGGATCGGGAGGCTGGCCCCTTAATTGTTTTGCTTTACCCGACGGCCGACCGGTATACGGTGGTACTTACTTCAGAAAATCCCAATGGAAACAGGTGTTGATGCATCTTACCGATACATACCGGAAAACACCAAACAAGCTGGAAGTACAAGCCAATGAAATTAAAAAAGGCGTCCAAAACATCCAGCCAATGGAAACTGTAACCACCCTACCGGATTTTCAAACGAAAGAACTGAAAGAAAGGGTGGACACGATAAAGAGATATCTGGATGATGAATTTGGGGGAATTAAAGGCACTCCTAAATTTCCCATGCCGGTATTCTATCAGTTTCTGCTGAAACACCACTTTCATACCGGTGAGCAAGACCTGTTGGATCATATACTTTTTACCTTGAAAAAAATGGAAGAAGGAGGAATCTATGATCATCTGGGGGGTGGTTTCGCCCGCTATTCCACGGATAAGGAATGGATGGTGCCCCATTTTGAAAAAATGCTCTATGACAATGCTCAACTTGCTGTTTTATATAGTCAAGCCTATCTTTACACCAGGCAAGAACATCTGAAAGATACGGTAACCGAAACACTCGATTTTCTTCAAAGGGAAATGATGTCAGAAGAAAACCTGTTTTATTCTTCTATTGATGCTGATAATGAGGAAGGAGAGGGGGCTTATTATACCTGGAGTAAAGAAGAGGTTGAGTTTATTCTTCATTCTAAATCAGATATTTTAAGTGATTATTTTGGTATTCAGCGTAATGGCGACAGGAATAGTAGAAACGTGATATCCAAAAACATGAACATTGATGCTCTTGCCGAAAAGTATAACCTCTCCTATAGCAAAGTGCAGGAAATCGTCAACCAGGGTAAGAAGACTATGTGGGAACGGAGGAAGAAGCGGTCCAGACCCGCCACTGACAAAAAGGTCATCACTGCCTGGAATGCTTTGGCCATTAAAGCATTCATTCATGGATACAGGGCAACCGGCAAAAGTAAATATCTCAGGATAGCCCTTACCAGTGCCGAATACCTTATCGGTTATCAACTACGGAGCGATTACCGGCTGAAGAGAATATACATTGACGGGAGATCATCCGTAAACGCATTTTTAGACGATTATGCCTATTTAACGGAAGTTTTGCTGGAACTTTTCCAGATTACCTTTGACGGAAAATGGGTGGACTGGGCCTATAAATTAACCGAGTTTGTTCTGCGTAATTTTACCGATGCACGAAACCACCTGTTTAATTACGTTGCAGAGCCTGACAAGCAATTAATCTCCAATAAAATTGAGGTGATGGATGCAGTGTTGCCTTCTTCCAATTCTGTATATGCAAAAAATCTGTTCATTCTGGGTCAATATTTGTATATCGATTCATACATTGAACGGGCCAGAAAGATGCTTGCTGCTGCAAACACGATGATACCGAGAAATCCATTATACTTCTCCAACTGGTTGAGCTTAATGATTTGGTTTGTCTATCCCCCTTATGAAATATCCATAGTTGGCAGAAAATCCGAAGAATACAGGAAAAGATTTGAAAATATATATCATCCGGGTGTTATTCTGGCCGGAGGTACCCACGAGGGCAACCTGCCTATTCTGAAAAACCGGTTCAAACTTGGTAAAACCCAGATATATATTTGTAAAGGTCAGGTTTGTCAAAAGCCATTAAACAATGTTGAAGAAGCCTTAAAAAAAATTGTTTAATCTTTTTAACCCGAATTATTAACAAATAATTCTGACGCTATTGAAAAACCTGGCTTTTTGCTTCAAAAAATTTCGCAAAAAGCCGGTTTTTCTAATGCGGGGTTACCTGCATCTACCCCTCAATCCATCCCGCATTCAAAAACTTTCCCGCTTACCAGCGGGATTCGTTTTTGAATAATGCAGATTAAAAATTTGCATGCTTTTTTAAAAAACTCTTACTTTGGGCCGCTAAAATAAATAAGTGGCTCATGATAAATCGAAAGATTGCCAGAATTATTTCCGGTTTTTTTGCTGTTATATTTTTGC
>JAGXLC010000021.1 GCA_018334875.1 Bacteroidales bacterium
TGCCGAAAGACCTGACAAACCAATGGGAGACCGATCTGGGTGGAAAACTGACACAGCCCGTTGTGGCAGGCGGCAAGCTGTATGTCTCTCAGATCAACTCGCACCGGATTTATTGCCTGGACAGCCAATCCGGCGACATCGAATGGTCATTCACGGCCGGAGGAAAAGTGGATTCTTCTCCCACCTACTACAGGGGGCTGCTTCTTTTCGGCGCCGCCGACGGCTGGGTGTACTGCCTGAGCTCATCCGACGGCAGCCTGGTATGGCGGTTCCGGGGTGCGCCTCATGAGCGGCGGATTGTTTCTTTCGGCCGGCTTGAGTCCTCCTGGCCCGTACACGGAAGCGTGCTGGTAAAAGACGGTGTGGCCTATTTCCTTGCCGGCCGCTCCTCCCATATTGACGGAGGAATGTACCTCTACGGGCTCGATCCCCAAACCGGGGAAAAACTTCACGAAAAGCATCTGGAAACACCCCGCCCCAACCTGCCTGAAGAACGAGGCCATCCTTTTGAACTGGAGGGTTTTCGATCTGATATTCTTGTAAGCGGAGAGGACCATATTTATCTGCGACGGGCCAAATTCGACAAACAACTGAATCAACAAAAAACCAGGAAAAAAACCAAACTCGGGGACAGGAATGTGGGGATGCACCTTTTTTCCAATACCAGCCTGCTTGATGATTCCCGGTGGGACCGGAGATACTGGATGCACTCCGCACGGTGGCCGGGCTTCTATTTTACCCACCAGGCCCCGAAAAGTGGCTCCATAATGGTATTCAACGATTCGGTTACCTATGCCAGCAAACACTATGACCGGATATCGGACCACAGCCCCCTGCATGTTTACGGGCAGGGAAATTTACTGTATGCCGATAACAATGACACCGAACCCATGCTGGTAGGAGAGGAAGGACAACCCAACCCGGTTCAGTGGCTTCCCGATATCACGGAAACAGTAGCCAAAGATGAACTGGGATCTTTCCGGCATCCGGCCGTGAATTATGAAAAAGGGCCCGGACTGACAAGACCTAAAGCTCCCCGGTGGTCTCAGCGGATATCCATAAGAACAAGGGCCATGGCTCTTGCCGGCAGCCGTCTGTATGTTGCCGGCCCGCCTGATGCTATTGATCCGGAAGATCCGCTTGCTACCTTCCGGGGTAGAAATGGGGGCTATTTACAAGTGTTATCCTCTTCAGGAGAGAAACTGGCAACCTATAAACTGGATGCTCCACCTGAATTCGACGGGCTGATAGCAGCGGAAAACCGGCTGTTTATGGCAACCGTCGACGGAACAATTCAATGTTTTGGAAAGTAAAAATAAAGGGGAGAAGGCATATCTCCCCTTTATTCATCCCAAAAATTCTTGGAAGTTAGAAGGAAGCTCAAATTACTTCACTCCCTGTTTATTTTCGGATTTAATCAGTTGCCGAACGCGTTCAGCTATTCCTTCCGCATCAATTCCCTGTTCTGACATAAGCTCACCCGAGCTGCCCGAATGCGGCAGTTTTGTTACAGCCTGAGAATATACCGGAATATTCTGACCAACTGCTGCTGCCACAGCTTCACCCATTCCTCCTTCAGGATAATGATCCTCTATTGTAAGAATGAAGGAGGCATTCTGAACTGCTTCAAGTATACCTTCCTTATCGATGGGCTTCAACGAATAAATATCCATCACGCCTGCTGAAATTCCTTCCTCCTGCAGAATCTCCCTGGCTTTAAGCGCTTCATTTACAGTTATGCCGGTTCCCAGAATCATTGCGGAATTGTCTCCGGATGGCTTCAGTAGCTTTGATCCTCCAATCTCAAACTCCTCTGATAAGTCATAAATTACAGGAGTTTTAGGCCGAAGAGCCCGCAAATAAGATATTCCCTGATATGTATTCATGGCAGCGGTCAGCTTTTCAGCCGAAACAGCATCCGAAGGGGAAAGCACTATGCTGCCATACAATGATCGCATCATGGCCAGATCCTCCAGTCCCATCTGGGAGGGACCGTCCTCACCAATGGATACGCCGGTATGGGTTCCACATACCTTCAGATCTGCCTGAGAATAAGAGGCCATACGGATCTGATCGTGGGCACGGGTAAGAAATGCAGCAAAAGTAGCCACATACGGTCTTTTACCGCGTGCCTGCAGCCCTGCTGCGAAACCAATCATGTTTTGCTCGGCAATGTAACACTCAACAGACCGATCAGGAAAACTATCAAAAGAAAATTTAGTCCGGGTAGAGTTCTTCACATCTCCATCAAGCACCACTATTTGCTTATCCTGTTCACCGAGTTTTTTTACAGCGTTTCCAAAAGCAGTACGTGTAGCTTCTTTATCACCTTTCTGATATTGAGGATCAATCTCTATCTTGCCTTCATCCTTTGAGGGAAGCGGTGATAAACTGGTCTGATTATCCGGTTTATAGTCTACGGTTTGTAAACGCTTTTTGATCTGTTCTCTGGCTTTCACCAATTCATCCTCAGATACGGCTTGCCCGTGTCGTCCGTCGGCATTTTCCAGAAAATCCACGCCTTTACCTTTTACAGTTTGTGCGAGGATCATGGAGGGTCTGGGATCTTTTTTGGCAGCTTCAACAGCTTCAATGATTTCTTCTATGGAATGGCCATCTATGGTTTGTGTATGCCAGCCAAATGCCTCTGCCTTTTTCTGGTATTCCTCAATATTCCATTCATAAATGGTAGGGCCGCTTTGACCCAAACGGTTAATATCAACAATTCCGATAACATTGTCCAGCTTCAGGGCCGAACCCAGAAGCATGGCTTCCCAAACGTTGCCTTCTGCCATTTCACCATCTCCGATAAGCACATAGGCATATCGGTCAATGGAGTCCATTTTCATGGCCATAGCCAAGCCGAGTCCTCCGCTTAATCCTTGTCCGAGGGAGCCTGTAGCCAGACGAACACCCGCCAGTTTGGGAACAGGATGACCCTCCAGGATACTGTCGAATTCCCGCAGACTCATTATGTCCTGATCTTTGAGCATACCTGCCTCATCCATTGTGGCATATAACCCCGGTGCTCCGTGACCTTTGGACAATACAAAATCATCACCTTCCAGAGAATTCGGATTTTCAGGATCATAAACCATCTGATCAAAATACAGAACACTAAAAATCTCTGCCGCCGACATTGCGGTGGTAGGATGACCAGATCCGGCACGAGTAGTCATTTCCAATGATTTCAGACGAATCCGTTCTGCTTTATCCTTTAAAAATTCGTTACGTGCTTTCATAATGCAATCTTTTAGGTTCTACAATTGTGTAATTCCCTTTAAATTGGTATATCCAAAAAAAATAACCCCAATTAGCAGGGCAATAAATTTAAAAAAATTACAGGAATTTTTTAACAATCTATTGTCAGGTAATTAAATAAACAAGTACAAAACGGATTTGTTAACCCATAGCATATTTATACAATCTATACACTCCATCTTATCTTTTACGGTCATAAATATTTTTTTGTTATACCCCTAAAAATTTAAGGGGTAAAATTTATTTTTAAAACATTAATCCATTAAAATATCTTCAAAATAGAAGGGGATATATATTTTTTGTATATTTTTTTGGCAATCCCCTATATTTTTAAACCTTTGCAAACTGAATAAATATTCAATTATAAATCATAAAAACTATTGTCTATGCTTCAATGGCCGAAAAACAACGACGCACTCGGAACGTTAAACCGTGGAATTCCAGCCGAATCAGGTTTATGTACCTTATGTACTTCCGATTGTAAAGGAAAATGTGAAACCTGGATGGCTTCCCTCCAGGGAAGAAAAATGCTTTATCCGAGAGATTTTGGGAAATCCACAGCCGGTGCCAACAATGTTTCTTCAGTAGGCATTAGCTATCATGGCCTTAGGATTCATGGCTATGCATATGGAGTGAATGGAGTGGAACCTCCATTAACCAACAAACCGGATGATTGCCTGTTCACCAATGTAAATGTGGAATCTTCATTTGGGAATGAAGTAAAGACCAAAACCCGTATGCCAATTATGACAGGTGCATTGGGTTCAACATTTATCGCAGCCAAATATTGGGAATCATTTGCCATAGGTGCAGCCTTATGTGGCATTCCTCTTGTTGTAGGGGAAAATGTTGTGGGAGTTGACAAAAAATCTGAACTTAAAGGAGGAAAAATTGCCGCAGCACCTGAGCTGGACCGGCGAATTCAGACTTATAAGAAGTTCTATGACGGTTATGGAGCCATCATTGTACAATTGAATGTGGAAGACACAGCCAACGGTGTTGCCGAATATATCATTGAAAACTATGGAAATGATGTGATCATAGAATTGAAATGGGGACAAGGAGCAAAAGATATTGGGGGTGAGATTCAGGTAAACAGCATTGAATATGCTCAGTTCCTGAAAGACCGCGGTTACCTGGTTGATCCCGATCCCTATGATCCCACGGTACAAACAGCATTCGAGTCCAGGGCCATTACTTCTTTTGCCCGTCACAGCAGGCTTGGTGCAACCGAAGCCAATGATCCCGAGCAGGTCAGGAAATCCTTCATGGATTCTGTTGCTTACCTGAGAAAACTTGGTTTCAACCGGATCTCACTAAAAACCGGTGCCTATGATATGGAAGCACTGGCTATGGCCATACGTTATGCTACAGATGCCAAACTGGACTTGCTCACCATTGACGGAGCCGGCGGCGGAACAGGTATGAGCCCCTGGAACATGATGCAACACTGGGGTATTCCTTCTGTGGCCCTTCATGCTAAAGCATACGAATATTCCCGTCTGCTGGAAGAAAAAGGAATGAAAGTGCCCGATCTTTCCTTTGCCGGAGGATTTGCCCGGGAAGACCATATTTTTAAAGCCATAGCATTGGGCTCACCATTTACCAAGATGGTATGCCTCGGACGCTCAGCCATGATACCCGGATTTTTGGGAAGCAATATTGAGGGTGTATTCAAACCCGAACGCCGGCACGAGCTACATGGTCACTGGGAAGAACTCCCTGTAAACGTGGCGAAAATAGGGAAATACCCCGAAGAGATCTTTGCGGGCTGGGAACCTGTCAAAGAAAAAGTAGGAAAAGATGAACTCAAAAAAATACCCTACGGAGCAATAGCCATGTATGGATATGCAGACAAGCTTACCGGCGGACTCCAGCAGTTGATGGCCGGAGCCAGAAAATTCAACCTGGATGAAATTCATAGAAATGATCTGATTGCTTCCAACAGGGAAACCGAAGAAGTAACAGGCATACCTTTTATGACTGATGCCAATGACGAAAAGGCAAAACAAATACTGAAAGGATAAGGGATATCTAATTTTACTAAAAAAGCCTTCTCAGGATATTTATTCCGGGAAGGCTTTTTTTATTAATCCCTGAAAATTTTCCGGATACAGCAACTCCCCGAATAAACATACAATCATAAAAATATATTCAAAAGTTGGATCTTTCCCAATAAAATTTTATTTTTGAGAAGATTCCCTATTCTTTTTAAGAAGATCAGAAAAAATACATCATGTTTATTAACTTTTAAAATCCAGATTATTATGAAACGAAGAACATTTTTAAGAAACATAGCCATCAGCAGTGCATTAGCCAGTTTACCCTTCTCATGGGTATTTTCAAAAGGAAAACAAAAGCAAAATCTTCCGGTACCCAAGAGAGAACTGGCCAATAAAGGAGATATGCTTTCGATGATTGGTTTCGGCGGTATCCTGCTCAACGACAATGGCCAGAAATTCGCCAATGAGGCCATAGCTAAGGCAGTGGATGCAGGGATCAATTATTTTGATGTGGCTCCGACGTATGGAAATGCTCAGGATTTAATGGGGCCTGCACTCGAACCCTATAGAAAAGATTGTTTCCTGGCCTGTAAAACGGGAAAATGGGACAAGAAAGAGGCTGAAGAAGAGCTGCATGGATCACTTAAGGCATTAAAAACCGATCATTTCGATCTGTATCAATTGCATGCCATTTCCAGCAAAGAAGATGTAGACAAAGCACTTGCACCGAATGGAGCCATCGAGGTATTCGAAAAAGCCAAAAAGGAAGGCAAAATCCGTTATATTGGATTTTCGGCTCATTCCCAGGAAGCAGCAGTCTATGCAATGGAACAATATGATTTTGATACCATCCTGTTTCCCTTGAACTTCGTCTGCTGGTATAATGGCAATTTCGGTCCAAAAGCCTACGAAAAAGCCAAAGAGAAAAACATGGGGATACTGGCGCTAAAATCTATGGCCAAAACACGCCTGGCAGATGGGCAGGATAAACTGTATAAAAACATATGGTACATGCCTTTGGAAAACACAAGCTTGTCTGACAAAGCATTGCGATTTACACTTTCGAAAGACATCACCGCTGCAATTCCTCCGGGAGACAGCAAGTTCCTGTTCCGTGCCATCGAACATGCCGGCAATTATGCACAATTAAATGAAAAAGAGGATAAACAACTACAGGACATTGCGAGGGTTACAGACCCAATTTTCAAAGCCTAAAAGGTTTCACAGATGACTAAAAACTAATCCTAGTGCGGTCAGGAAAAGAATGATTAAAATACATACACTTCCTATAAAAGAGGCAACCCCACATGAGGTTGCCTCTTTAGAGTCTGTCTATAATATCCGCTGGCTGCGTTACGCTCGTTTTTCATGCCAGTCGATTACATCTGGTAGAGACGTACGGCCGTACGTCTCTACACTGGCATTCAAAACTCGCAAGCCTTGCCAGCGAACATTCTAGACAAGACTCTTTCAAATCTCTTTGACTTTATGGACAAATACTCTATAATCGATTATCTTTTTTAGTGATTGATTGACCTATCTGACAGATTATACCAACAGGTCATCAGGCACGTGGGTTATTCTGGATATGTCTGCTATTTTTCCGGGAACATCGAATCCCTTTGGACAATTCACAGTACAATCGCTGCAATCCTTACAGGGATTTTCGCTGATCCCGATTTCGGAAAGTTCCTCTTTGGCCTTCAGTGTTTCCTTGTACCCATGAGCATACATATATGCACGCATCATATCGGGAATGGGAAGGCCTTTCCGGCATTTTTCCGTACACTGCTTGCATCCGTCACAATAGAGCCCTTCCAGAGATGAAGCATAAAGCAGAAAATCTTTTTCTTCATTGTTAAGATTCAAATCATCCATTACCGCCATATTTTCCTGAAGTTCCTCAAAAGCAGTAATACCAGGGATGGAAGTATGAATATGGGGATTATTGAGTGCCCATTTAAGGGCTGCCTGAAACTTCATCTTTTGATTCTTACCTTTTCCTATTTTTCCGCCTGCCATGGTTTTCATGGCAATTATACCCAAACCGGCTTTGGAGGCTTCTTCAATCCTTTGAAGAACCTTTTCTCTGTGGCTTTGTTTGAAATTAATTGCAGTAAGCACAACCTCGTACACACCGCTATCCGTAGCAGCCTTAATTACCTCGTCTTCATTACTGTGGGTAGTTAAACCTATATGTTTGGCTTTACCCTGTTTTTTTGCAGTTTGCAGAGCATCCAAAATGGGTTCATATAGAACGGTTTCCCGCATGGAGAGGGAATGTAAATAAAGAATATCCACGTAATCCATTTGCAGCCTTTTCAAACTGGTATCCAACGTTTCCATAAAGTATTTTTTTGAAAAGCCCGGAACCAGCTCGCCGGTCTCCTCATCTTTCTCCTTCCCGGGTTCAGGAACCTTGGTGGCAATTGTAAATGAATCACGGGGATAATCCTTTAAAACCTCTCCCAGCATCTTCTCATTGTTGCCGTTTTGATATTTATAGGCTGTGTCAAAATGTTCAACCCCTGCATCCATTGCAGCTTTCACAAGATTCGGATTGTCTGCACGCATCACACCGAAACTTACCACAGGCAACTCTATTCCCGTATTGCCGAGTTTTCTCCGCACCTGTTTACCCGTCTTCCCTGCCAATTGCAGGGACTGATCTTTACCGCCACTCATTAAACGATTACCGAAAAGGGTACCTGCCGTTCCCAGAAGGGATGTTTTCAGGAACGTTCGTCTGTTAAAAGCACTCTTATCCATAGGCTTCTCTTTTTGATTGATTTTTGCGAACTTAATAAAAACATAGCAAAAACCAAAATTAAAGATATTCAATTCCGAAATTCCTCCAGCTCCATAAACTGCTCCAGATAATCCATAACAGCCGGCACAGAAACATCTATCCGTTCATCAATGGCTGTTAAAAGAAAGGTTTGTGTTCCCCCGCCGGAAGCCCCCGTCATTCCGATCCTGTTATTATCCACATCGGACCTGGATAATAAATACTCTAAGACCCGTTGGCTGTTCCAGGTCTGAAGAAGCATTGCTACAGGAATATCATGAGACACCTGATCATTGTCTCCGTAGCCCACCATATCATAGGCAAATACCACTGAACCCATCCTGGCCAGTGTGGCACATCGTTTTTGCATGGCCGGACGATAACGTCCGTAATTGCCCTCTTCCTGCCAATGCCCATGAGGGCTTAGAATGCCAGCTTGCTTCCCTTCCCCGTCCTCCGGCCTGTATAAATTACCGGTAATATAAAACCCGGGAAAGCTTTCGATTACAATATTTTCCACAATATAGCCATCAAATACCCGGGTATTCGTAATTCTTGCATTAAAATGCCCTTCAATATCAGGCATTCGATCCAGCTTCATTCCCTTAATAATTCCGCTTTTGATCATTTCTGCGCGTTTTTCCCAGGATTCCCTGTCATCCCAAGTTATTTTCAAATTGTTTCATCATCCGGTTGGCCTTGTCTTCACTCCAGTGATGACCCATGCATAACATATTGTCCTGAGCAACAATATTAACGTTAAAACCAATCACTATGGTTAATAACAAATAATTAAAGAGTTTAAAGTTCTTCATAAGTTTTGATTTTTCGGTCGATATAGAAATTTTTCCTGACAATACAAAATTCATTTATTTGTAATTGATGCAAAGAATGAAATGAAGTACAAAAGAAACCGATTTGCGATTCTAAAAATAATCAATTATGTTTGGGAGAATAATTTAATTTATTGGATGGTCACCTAAAGAAACTCATAATAAATATATTGCAATAAAAATATTAACATTGTCTAACCTAATTTTACAGCTATGAAAAACAGTATTTCACGACGCGATTTCTTACAAAAATCTCTTGTTGGAACTGCCGGATTGTTTGCACTTCCAATGATGAGCAGTTTCAGGTATTCCCCAAACGACACCATTCGCCTCGGAGTAATAGGTCTTGGCCGACAGGGAACTGGTCTGATGCGTAATTTCATGCAGATGAATGGAGTGAAAGTTGTTGCCGTATCCGATGTATATGGCATCAAACGAAAGCGGGCTGAAAAAATCCTGAGAGATTATTATTTCAAAAAGGGAGAAAATACGGATATTACCACTTATGAGCATTACAAGGATGTTCTGGCCCGTAAGGATATTGATGCCGTAGTAATTGCCACGCCTGATCACTGGCATGCATTGATCACAATTGATGCTTGTAAGGCCGGGAAAGACATTTATCTGGAGAAGCCTTTGACTTTCACCATTAAGGAAGGTAAAGAAGTTGTGCGCGCAGTACGGAACCATCGAAGGATATTGGCAGTAGGTAGCCAGCAGCGTTCAGATCCGAATTTTCAGCATGCTGTAAAAATGGTTCACAAAGGCGCCATTGGGAAACTGGAAAAGGTAAGCGCCAACGTGGGACCTTTTCCCGATCCGTATAATTTACCCTTAAAGCCGGTGCCACGTGATTTAAACTGGGAACTTTGGATGGGACCCAACCCTTATGTTCATTACAATCCCCAACTCGCCCCGCCCATATCTCTTGATCCGCCCCAAAACGAAAGCTATTGGGCTAAATGGCGATACTTCAAGGAAACAGGCGGCGGCTTTATAACCGACTGGGGTGCCCATAACTTCGATATCGGCCAGTGGGGGATCGCTAAAGGTGGTCCGGTTGAAATCATTCCCCCGGGATACAACGGAACGGAGCACCTGACCTATGTGTATGACAATGGCGTAGAAATGGTCAATGAGGAATGGCAGGAAGGAAAGGGTGTAAAATTCTGGGGTTCCGACGGATGGATCGAAGTGGACCGTTCGGGATACAATGCATCAGACAATGAATTGATGCCCTCAGCAGAGGAAGAAAAAGAAGGAGATGTACCCTATGAAATGGGACTTTCTCACCTCGGGAATTTCATACACGCTTTAAGAAACCGGAAGGATCCCATCGTTCCGGTAGAGATCGGACATCGATCCTGTACAACATGCCTGTTGGGTCTTATAGCAAACAGGGTGGGAAGACCTGTTAAATGGGATCCAACGACCATGTATTTTGTGGATGACCCGGAAGCTGAAAAACATTATCACAGGGATTACCGGGACGGGTACAGGCTCTGATTTAAACAAGATGAAGATTGATGTTAAAAAACAAAAATGATTAACAATGAAAAATAATTCCTTTTCCCGCAGAAAATTTATTAAAACAGTGGCTGCAGCAGGTGCCGGAACACTTGTTATGAAAAATTCATTATTTGCCAATCCCTCAGTGATCAAAAGGGAACCCACGCTTAAAGGGAAAAAAGTGTTATGGGTATACGGCGGATGGGAAGGACACGATCCCAAAAAATGCACCGACCTTTTTGTACCCTTGATGCGCGAAGAGGGAGCTGAAGTGACGGTTTCCGATACCCTGGACAGCTACCTTGATGAGGAGCTCATGTCCTCGGTCGACCTGATCGTACAGATCATGACCATGAGCGATATCACCGGGGACCAGGAAAATATGTTGCTGAAAACCATAAAAAACGGAACCGGTCTGGCAGGTTGGCACGGTGGCCTTGGTGATGCCTTTAGAACCCGTGTGGAATATCAGTTTATGGTAGGTGGCCAGTGGGTCGCCCATCCGGGTGGCGTAATTGATTACAGGGTCAACATTACAGACCATGAAGATCCGATATCCAAAGGATTGCAGGATTTCGACATGCATTCAGAGCAGTATTACATGCATTTAGACCCCAACGTCAAGGTACTGGCAACCACAACCTATACCGGCGAACATGCTTCATGGATAGACGGATGCGTGATGCCGGTAGTCTGGAAAAAGTATTATGGCAAGGGCAGAGTATTTTATTCTACATTGGGACATGTGGTTGACGATTTTGATGTGCCTGAGGCCCTGGAAATTCAAAAGCGGGGTTTCAGATGGGCTGCAGAAAGCAAATACATGGATTTTGAAAAATGGATCACGCCGGTTTACGGATAATGGATAAAGACATAATAAGGCTGCTATAAATTTAAGGAATCATGCACATTCATTCTGAAGTTTACCTTCATGCCATATTGGTTGTGGATAAACAAAGCTGGAAACTACCACAGGAAAGGCTTTCTAGTCAATTCCAATATGTCAGGCAATCTTTTGAAAATCTTAATTCAAAAGTTCTGGCAATAAACGGCCAGGCAGATCATGTACATATCCTGTTCAAACAAGATCCCTCCATCAGTCTGGATGAATTGTTAAAGCGGGTACGTTTAAGTTCTGCATGGTCACTCAACAATCACCTTTTGCCCGAAAAACGGTTTGCCTGGAAAAATACTTATTATGCCTTCACCATTGGTGGAGAGGAAATCGGAGAACATAAGGAATATATAGAATGCCAGGAAGAGATACATCTTTCCCTTTCAACCGATGAAGAGCTTCAAAAACTCATCGAAGAATATCAACTGAAATACGACGGAGATAAACCGGAAGATCTTGATGAGGACGCTTATAATTAATATAAAACGTTAAAATTCAATATTAAAATTAATTATGGAAAACAACATCTCACGACGCAGTTTTTTACAAAAATCACTTGTTGGAACAGCCGGATTGTTATCGCTCCCTTTGTTGAGCGGCTTTAAATCTTCTCCAAATGACACAATCCGTCTTGGGTTTATTGGCCTGGGCCGGCAGGCCATGTTCCTGATGAATGAATTCAGAGCAATAGATGGTGTGAAAATCGTAGCCGGTGCTGACGTATATGGTATCAAACGAAAACGTTTTGAGCACCGTATGAGAAAGTATTACTATGAACAGGGAATGAATTCGGATATCACTACGTATGAAAATTATAAAGATCTTCTTGAACGGAAGGATATCGATGCGGTGGTAAATGCTACCCCGGATCATTGGCATGCATTGACCACCATCGATGCCTGCAATGCGGGAAAAGATGTCTATTTGGAAAAACCACTGACCTTCACCATTAAAGAAGGAGAAAAAGTGATTCATGCCGTTCGCCGCAACGGCAGGATATTGGCTGTAGGAAGCCAGCAGCGGTCTGACTCTAATTTCCGGCATGCTGTCAGAATGGTAAGAAAAGAAGCCATCGGGCAACTGCAAAAGATCGATATCAATATAGGAGATTTTCCCGAACCTTATGATTTGCCGATTGAGCCAGTACCTGCGGACCTCAATTGGGAACTGTGGCTCGGGCCCAATCCCTATGTGCATTATAATCACGAACTGGCTCCGCCGATTTCACTGGATCCCCCTAAAGATGAATCGCTTTGGGGTGCCTGGCGGTGGTACAAAGAAACAGGCGGAGGTCATATAACTGACTGGGGTGCCCACCATTTCGACATCGGACAATGGGCCATCGGAAAAGGTGGACCTGTTAAGACCATCCCACCGGGTTATAATGGAACAGAACATCTAACATACGTTTATGACAATGGAGTTGAAATGATCAAATCCGGAAAAGGAAAAGGCGTGAGATTCCAGGGTTCAGACGGCTGGATAGAAGTCGCCCGTGGGTTTATAGATGCATCCGACAAGGCTCTGCTTCCTTCCAATAAAAAAGAAAAAGAAGGAGATCAGCCTTACGAAATGAGTTTGTCGCATCGGGAAAATTTCATCTATGCCCTAAGAAACCGCAAGGACCCTGTTGTTCCTGTTGAAACGGGCCACAGAACCTGTACAACATGTTTATTGGGACTCATATCCTATGAACTGGGAAGACCTGTCGAATGGGATCCGCATAAACAATACTTTGTAAACGATCCTGAAGCTGAAAAATATTATCACAGGGAATACAGGCATGGATACAGGCTTTGATTGAGCCAGGGCGTATATTTTCCGTTTACCTCAACCAATCATTGCGGCTGCTTTTTATGAGTCAATAGAATAAAAACACAAACGTTATTATAATTATACGTTTCTTTTAGCGATGGCAAAATATTACAAAAATAAACCGGTAATTCCGGTTTATTTTTGTAATATTGGCGATCGTATAAGCCACGGCTAATAAAAAATTGATCAAATTCAAATCATCAACACCAAACAATAACAATCAACTATGCTGAAAAAATTCCGGAGAACCGTCAAATCCCACTGGATAAAACTTGCTTCTTCCCTTTTACTGGGTATATTAATAGGAGGAGGTGTTATATACTCCATTGAAGAGAGTGAGAAGGAATTCTGGAGGGAAAAATATATGGAACAGACGGAAAGTAATGATTCCCTGAGACTACAAATGGAGCAACTGCATAAAGAAAACGAACTGCTCACCGAACAGAATCAAGACCTCAAAGATGATCTGGGCATAACCATTCTGTCAAGTATCCGTTCGAACTTCTATGATCTGAAAGCATTAAAGTCTGAAAATTATAACAGACAAATTCATTACAACAATGAGGCCCACAAATCAAACCTGGTACCCAAAAAGATTGGTGACAAATGGGATTTGGATATATTCAGCGATAGATATAACGAACAGCTCGGCCGATTAATGGACACCATCGCCAAAAGGGAAGAAGAAAACAACAACTAAAAGCAGAAAACAAAACTGCGGCTATTTTGTATAAGTACTCTAAAAACGGTGCTTATGAAAAAATATTTAGTCGCGGTTTTCATATTGTTTTCAGGAATTTCCGTTCATGCGCAGATCAAAGGAAAAGTATATGATGCAGAAAACAATCTGCCACTGGAAAAGGTGGAGCTGACTCAAAGTGGAAAATTAATCACCACAACCAATTCGAACGGTCGGTTTACCCTGCCCCAATCTGCAATATCCGATACAATTACTTTCAGACGACTGGGGTACCATAACCAAAGGCACCATATTACCGATACAGATACCCTCCTTTTAATCAATATGAAAACGCGGGACATTGAATTGGCTGATGTGGTGATTCAGGGGTACCATACCCCAAAAGAAGCGTTTAACTCATCAGGAGCCCTTGATTATATCAGTGCCAAACAGTTAAGAAGCCTGTCAGCTACTTCCCCGGTTCCGGTCCTGAACAGTATACCGGGTATATATATGCATAGCGGAGCCCGAAATACCAACCGGATAACCATGCGGGGGATAGGGTCAAGAAGCATGTATACTACCACCAAGATCAAAGCCTATCTGAATGCCATTCCCATAACTTCAGGTATTGGAGAAACCAACCTTGAAGATCTTGATCTGGATATGGTTGACCGTATTACCGTAATGAAAGGCCCTTCTTCTACAGTTTATGGAGCTCCCTTAGGCGGTACCATCCTATACAGGGTTGGGCTGCCTTCAACCACAGGAACTTCAATAAGACAGGAAGTTACCATGGGATCCTTTAATATGCTGAAGAATTCAACCCGGTTAACCTGGAAAAATGAACAGACCGGTTTAAAACTGGCTTATAATAAGCTTATTGACAAAGGATTCAGAGAAAATGACAATTATAAGAAAGATGCCTTAACCGGCATTGTCAGGCATCAGATCACAGAAAATATTGATGTCACTTACCTGGGACGTTTTCATGACCTAAAAGCTTATATACCCAGCTCGATCAATGAGGAAACTTTCCGGAACAATCCCGGACAAGCAGCTAAAAACTGGAAATCGGTCAACGGAAACGAAAACTACCGTAAAATACTTAACGGATTATCATTCAACATGGATCTAAATGAAAATTTCCATAACGAAACCAGTGTATTTTTCAAACATTACAACGGTAAGGAAATCAGACCTTTTAACATACTCGATGACCAGACCCTGACAGCAGGTGGAAGAACATTATTTGAATGGAAAGGAGCCTGGGGTCAGTGGCAATTGACATCCCAAACCGGATATGAATATTTCCGGGAATCATACAACTGGCAGGTATACGAAACCCTGGCAGAAGGGAACCAGGGTGATCTGCTGAATAAAAACCACCAGATAAGGCTTCAGCAAAACCTCTTTGAAACGGTAGAAGCTCAATATGGTAACTTAGGAATCCACACCGGCATCAACCTCAATAGAACCAGCTATAGCTATCAGGATCTCTTTGAAGATGAGATGGACTATTCCGACCAAAAGGATTATGAATGGGTTCTATCTCCCCGTTTCTCGCTGACCTACAAGTTATCAGACAGATTAATCTGGTTTGGCTCTTTAAGCCATGGCTTTTCAGCACCCTCTTATGAAGAAACACTAAACGCCCGGGGATTTGTCGATGGAAGCATCAAGCCGGAAACCGGATGGAACCGGGAGACAGGCATAAGGGGAAGATACTGGAATAACAGATTATTTTTTAAATCATCAGTTTACTCCATTGCGGTGAATGACCTTTTAGTCACCAAACGACCGGCTGAAGATGAATTTTATAAGGTCAATGCGGGAGAAACGCTTCACAATGGCATAGAAGCCATGAGCAGAATCCGGTGGCTTCAGAACTCCTTTATCACCAGCACCGTAAACATAAACTACACCCATGCCAATTATAAATTTACAGACTTCACGGATGAAGGAAGTGATTACTCCGGCAATTACCTGCCAGGGGTGCCCAAAAATAAGTTATCCGTTGAACTTGATGCGGATTTGCCTTATGGGAGCTACCTTGAAGCCCATTGGCTCATCGCGGATAAAATGCCTATGAACGATGCCAACACCCTTTCTTCCGAACCTTATAACAGACTGAATCTAAAAGTGGGATTCAGGAGTTCAGTGGCTTCCCGTTGGTGGATCGATGTATATGGAGGAATAAACAATATGGCCGACAACCATTACGCCTCCATGATACTCATCAATGCCCCATCATACGGAGGAGAAGCGCCGCGATATTACTATCCGGCAGCGCCCAGAAATTATTTCGCAGGTATTTCCGTGCGTTATTCCTTTGATTAATGAAAAACTGATAATGCCACTGACTAATTTTTGGGAAGTATCTCTACATTGTAGGCCTCTTCCAGGAACAGCCGCTTAAAAAACATAGTTATTAATTATTTATGACCCAATATAGCAACAATAATTTATTTTTCCAGAAATTATTGTTTTATAATTGAGAGGAATTTTCTCTATGTGATCCATAACCAGAGAAATAATATGCACACATATAATACTTCCAAACTTTTTATTTTATGAATTGTTATATATATCCAAACTGACATAAAAAACAAGAGGGTTTCGCTCTTGTTTATTGCTTTTTAGACAGAATCATTATTTTTAAATTTTAGACACATAACTTCAAAATATACTCTTTATGAATTATTTACAATCCATAGGGCTAGCAACCTTTATCCTAAGTTTATTAATGCTGTCCATGCCTGTAAATGGTCAGCAACAACAACCCGATCAAGGAATATGGGTGCGGGAAGGTTTTAAACTGGAAATCGTACAGAACGATATAGAAAAACCGCGCTTCCTGCAGTTTGATGACAAAGGGACGTTATATGTCAGTCTTCCGGAGGCAGGAAAAATCGTATCCTGCAAAGATCAGAACGGTGATGGATATTATGAGACCGTCACTGATTTTGTTACCGGTCACTCCACAGCTCATGGCATGGACTGGAAAAATGGCTGGTTATGGTTCACTGAAACAGGAGCCATTTTCAAAGCACGGGATACCGATGGTGATGGCAAAGCCGATGAAAAAATAACAGTGATCTCCGAAGGAAAACTTCCCAAAGGAGGAGGACATTGGTGGAGACCGGTATTGATTCATAATAACCGGATATACACGGAGATTGGATGCAGCGGTAACATCACCGATGAGAGCGATACAGAACGAATGAAGATCTGGTCCTTCGCCCTGGATGGTACGGATAAACAACTCTTTGCCAGCGGTCTTCGCAATACGGAAAAATTAATTATACGTCCCGGCACTGATGAAATATGGGGGATGGACCACGGAAGCGATTGGTTTGGACGTGTTATGGAAGAAAAAGCTCCCGGAGAGAACCAGCCCATCACCAATTTGAATCCACCGGGTGAAATGAACCATTATGTAAAAGGGGGATACTATGGCCATCCTTTTATTACAGGCAATAAAGTACCCCGCTATGAATATATGGATCGGGATGATATTGTGGAATTGGCGGAAAAAACCATCCCGCCGGAATGGAACACAGGTGCACACTGGGCTCCCAATGCCATGACTTTCTATACGGAAGAACAATTCCCTGAATCCTATAAGAATGATGCATTTGTTGCTTATCATGGCTCCTGGAATCGGGAAGAACGTGCAGGTTATTGCGTAACTCATGTATTTTTTGAAGATGGCCATCCATGGGGTGAAAAAAAATATGTAAATTTCCTCGGAGAAAACAGAAAACTCCTCGGACGTCCTGTAGATGTTGTAGTGGCACCTAATGGATCGTTGTTCATCTCCGATGATTGGGGCAATACCATTTACCGGCTCAGCTATACCGGAGAATAAAAGCGGGAAATTATCCTTTTCCTTTTTTGCTTTTTTTTGATTTAAAAGGATATGCACTAATCTTTAAATATTTTGAAATACAAATAATAAAACCAAACATGAAGTTATTCCGGAATCTACTTATTATATTAGGTATAGCCCTTCTATTAATGGCATTAACCGGTCAGTTCAACCCTTCATTAAAAACCCTTAATCCAGGACCGGTTCAAACTTTTGAAAAGAATTGTGCAAGATGCCATGGCCCCCATGGAAGCTTTTATGGTTCAGGGTTTGGATCCAGAGAATATAATGATCTTAGGAAAATTGTCGGGGAAATGATGCGTGGACCGGCTTTTCTCAAACCTTCCAAAGCAGATGTGGAAGCTATGACGGCCTATCATTATGCGCTTGGATCCGGTGAACCCTTTATATGTATCACCCGGTACGACAGCACCAACAATATATTGCATGGAGAGGTAATGTTTCAGGATCAATTGTTTGTAAAACAAAAGCAAGAAGATGCATCCAAAGTTAAAGTTGCAGTGGATTCAACCGGAAGGTGGCAAACCGAATTATTCCCCTCTCTCCTTTTAATAGCTGAAAATGACAGTGCGCAGACTACAATTAATCCCCGGGAAAAACAATGGAGTCATTAAAAATATTAAAAAATGATATGGTATTCCGCCATCTTTTCTGCATATTTGTAATGATTGTTTAACTAAACAAGGATTTAAAACTTAAATCCTTTCTCCGGTTTACTTAAAAGCCCTGATGACAAATCAGGGCTTTTTAATATATATCTCCTCAGAACTTTATTACAATACCATCTAAAGAAACCTCGATATTCCGGTTTTTCGTCTGAAAAAAATAACCGGTAAGAAAACCTATGGCTGAGCCCAGCACAACATCGGAAGTCCAGTGCTGATCCTTGTAGATACGGCTTAATCCTACGGAAAAAGGTATTGCATAAAGCCACTTTGAATACTCTTCGGCAAAAGGCGTGAAAAAGGCAAAAGCCAATGTAGCATGCCCCGAAGGCAATGCCCTGAACGCATGTTGGTCTTTTGGAAACGGATCGAATGAATACGCTCCGTCATTCGTATATGGCCTGCTGCGGCCGGTCAGATACTTCATAGAAATGGTAACTCCAGCCGAAACCATTACACTTTTAAAAGCATTGAATGAAGTTTGCTGCAAGTCCTGATCCCCGGAAACAAGGCCTCCGGCATAAACCAGTGCATTAAGTGGCAGCACAACTTTCTTGCTACCCATATAATTGGCAGCATGGGTGTACTTATCCATTAAATTATTCTTTCCGGAAAGCGCAAAATTCCTGAATGCCTCATCCATGGTAAAGGCAGTTGCGAAGAAAAATGCAGATGAAACACCGGTATTTTTTAAAACTGCTTTATCTGTGGAGTCTATCCAGGATTCCTGGGCCTCAGCAATAGAGGGGATAAACAATACAACTAAAATAACGACCGTTTTAAATAACCTAAACATAAATTAATTGAAATTAACCTGGATTATTCATAAATTTTTACAAATATGAATAAAATGCAGGTTAACCCCGACTTAGGTGAACTTAAATTTTTGAAAAAAATTTTAGTGAACCTTAGTCGCTGTCGGAGACAGGAATAATTCTTGAATTATTCGGGTTAAATGAAACAAAAATCATGTTCTTTTGTCTGCCAATTCTTCTCTCACTTTTGGTGATTCTGAAAATTTATATTAACTTGTGAAAATATAGATAAAGATTTGAAATGCTAATTTTATAAAACAAAAAAAATTATGGAAAGAAAATATAACAGAACTACAGACATTTACACGATTCTTCTAATCGTAGGACTTATTGTAGTAATTGATACATTCCGGCTTCAGAACTTTATATGGCTGTATGACGGAATAAAATTCCTGATAGCCTTGCTGGTTATGCTTCTGGGGTTGTGGGGCTTGTTTGTGCCTTATGCCATTATAACAGACAACAGGTTAAAGATCAACTCCACAGTTTTTAAAATCAAAGAATTTGATCTTACTCAGGTAACACAGATTGAATTCAACGATAACAAAGACCAGATTGAAATAAAAGACCAGAACAACAGCCATTCGATTAAGTTAAGGTCAATCAGAAAAAAAGACAGGGCAGCTTTAAAAACAGATATTGAAAGTTATCAATCTCAGGAGCAGGAAGAATGAAAACCATTTTGCTGATTCTTATCATTGGATTTCCTTTTTTAAATTTACGGAATCCTGCATATGCGCAAAAAACAATCTTTCAAGAGGATTCCCTTTATAGCATTTCAAAACGGGAAAAGGATTCACTGGATGCATTTATCCATGAAAATTTCAGGGATTCCCTACCAGGTCTGGAAATCCTGGTCGTACACAAGGATAAAACCCTATACCACACCGCTTACGGCGTATCCCATTTTGAAGAACAAATTCCTCTGAAAAGAAATCTGATATTTGAAACAGGATCGGTTACCAAGCTGTTCACAGCCGTTGGCATTCTCAATCTGGTTGAAGAAAGAAAGCTTTCACTGAACGATTCCCTCTCCGAATTTTATCCGGATTTTCCCAATAGCAGTGAAATAAAGATTAAGCATTTGCTCTCACATACTGCCGGAATCCCCGACTATGCCATCCACTTTATGGAAAAAAATATCGCTGAGCATTTCGATCAGGGCTTTTCAAGAGCGAATTATTTTCAGAACATTGACAGGCAAAGCGTCCGGGAATATTTAAAAACCAAGCATACACACGCTCAGCCGGGGACTGAATGGGAATACAGCAACGGTAGCTACTATTTACTTGGGCTGATCATTGAAGAGGTCTCCGGTGTCAGCTACTTTACCTATATCAGAAACCACATTATTGAACCGCTAAACCTGAATTACACTACATTCCGGGATCCAGACAGCACATTCGACGCCCAATATGCAGGCGGCCATTACTATGATAAGGATCCTTCAAAGGAATCAAGCAGGCCGTACCAGGCATATTATCTTCCCAATGCGTATGCTTTTTCGGCCGGTGCACTCAATGCCAGGCTCCAAGACCTGTATCAGTTTTACAAACAGGTAATCAAAGGAAAAATAATTGATAAAAAACTTCTGGAAGAAGCCTTAACGCCTTATAAACTGAAGAATGGAGAACTTGCCAATACCGGTTATGGATGGTTTATTCATAACAAACAGGGCAAAAAAGTGATCTGTCATCCTGGCTGCACCATGGGCTTTTGTTGTATAAGCCATTATATTCCCGAAGATGATCTGTTTCTCGCCATCTACACAAATCGCAACAGTCAGCAATACAACCTGTGCGACCTCAACATAACCCTGATTAACAAAGTATTCTCATTCTTTTACTAAAAAAACAGCATTTGAGGTTGTTTCTTCTTAAAAAAGTTTAGCTTTGCTGTTTATATAGATCTTCTGGTTTTGCTTCTCATTAATAAGATCCGCTTACCTGCAATTTCTATAATTTATGTCAAATTTTTTATCATTATTTATTTTATTATGAACATTTTTATTGCAAAATTAAGTTCCGCCACAACAGGCGACGACTTACAAGAATTATTTGAAGAATACGGAAACGTGGAATCCGCTAAAGTTATCTACGATAAACTTACAGGAAATTCCAAACGATTTGGTTTCGTAGAAATGAAAAACGATCAGGAAGCCCTGGGCGCCATCAAAGAACTCGACGGTTGTGAATACGACCACAGCAATATCGTCGTAAAAAAAGCCAGGCCGAGAGAAGATTCAGGTGGAAGGAGTAATTTCAACCGAAATTAGATACACTTCAAACCAAAACAAAAAAGAAGGCTGTCATGGATTCATTGACAGCCTTCTTTTTATGTTTAGAAATCTCTTAAATAAAGAAACAACAATTTCCTTTCACAATACTTGTGATTTTTTTATCTTTTGCCAGCAAAATATAGGGTATAGTTGGATTTTTTAAACTGAACTCATAAATTAAAAATACAATCATTATGAACGGACCGAACTGGGGTATCATAGGAGCAGGTTTTATCGCCACTCAATTTGTTAAGGATTATGCGCACGTGAATGATGGCCGGATCACGGCGATAGCCAGCAGATCGAAAAAGAAGGCAGAATCCTTTGCAAACGAATACGGAATCGAAAAAGCTTATGAAGGCTATGACAGGCTAATGGAAGATAAGGAGATAGATGCCGTTTACATTGCTACACCGCACAATCTCCATTACGAAAACACCTTATCGGCCATAAAGAATAATAAAGCCGTACTCTGTGAAAAACCGGCTGCTGTAAACATGGACCAATTAAAAGAAATGATTGGTTTGGCCCGAAAAAACAATGTCCTTTTCATGGAGGCCATGTGGACCTATTTGCTTCCGGCTGTTGCGGAGGCAAAAAAATGGATCAGCTCGGGGGAGATCGGAGAAATCACACTGATTCAGGCAGATTTTGGAGTCTTTATGGATTTTCCGCCCGAACACCGGATCAACAATCCTCATCTTGCCGGCGGAGGTCTGCTGGACCTCGGAATATATCCGGTGGCACTGACTAATCTTATGATCGATGAGGAGATACAGAATATCCAAGCCATGGCACACTTCGGCGATACCCAGGTGGATGAAACCACAGTCATGCATTTGAACTACAAAAACAATGCAATTGCTCAACTGATTTGTTCAACAAAGAATCCCACCGCACATGATGCCCATATATACGGCACCAGGGGAAGAATTTATCTTCCTCATTTTTGGAAAGCCAGAAATGCTACGCTAACAACACCTCTTAAAGAGAGCGGTTACAAAGATACCAGGGAGTCCATTGGATATAACTATGAAATCGAGGAGATGAACAAGCTTATCAAACAAAATGCCAAAGAAAGTAATCACGTTCCTTACAGCATCAGCCTGAGAAACATGGAAACCCTGGACCACATCCGGAAAGAGATTAAGTTGAAGTATCCCTTTGAATAGAAAAACCATATCTTTTCCGAATTGTTAGTTACAACAAAATATTATAAATGCTTGATTTAATTTTTGATCATTCAATTTAGAGACTGTACCTTCACTAATTTAAAAACATAGACTATGGCCATCAAACGATTCGGAGTATCTCTGGAGGAAGAAGTGCTTGGCCAGTTGGATGAGCTGGTTAAAAAACACCAGTTTCCCAACCGTTCTCAAGCCATACGGTATCTGATCAAGGAACACCAGATTGAAGATCAGTGGAAAGAAAATGAAGCGGTAGCCGGTACCATCACCCTGCTCTTTGACCATCACAAACGTAATCTGTCCAACCAGTCCACCAGCATTCAGCACGAGTATCACCAACAGGTATTGTCGGTGCAACACATCCATCTGAATCACGACAATTGCCTCGAAACCATTGCCGTAAAAGGTAAAGCCAGTGAGCTCATCGATTTGGCAGATAAGCTCATTGGAATGAAAGGCATCAAACACGGCAAGCTGGTGATGACCTCTGTGGGATGAGGAATGTTTGAATGCAGGAATGAGTATATGATGAAAAGGTAAGAGCCCCATTAAATGCTCATTAAGTAGTGTTTGTCCATAAAGTCAAATCGATTTGAATCATCTTATCCAAATTAACCCAATCAGCATTTAACCAGTTAATTTATTCCGGTTTCATACACTTTCCCTTATTAACATGCTTCATTGATCTGTTTAATTATTTTTAACGTAACACGATTACAGAAATAGTAACATTTTGTATATTTGTAAACATTAAAAAACAACGGATTTTTATTCAGATCATCAATCTGCCCTTACAAATGGTATCTAAATCCATAAACAAACCGGGAAGAAAGACCCTGATCACAGGTATAATGCTTATCCTCACCGGATTTACAGCCTGCAACAATCCCGGGTCAGGGCAGAAAGCAGAGCATACAGTTGAGGACATGCTGGGCCGCCAGGTAAATGTTCCCAATGACATCAGCAGCGTAATCGGTATTGGTCCTGGAGCTCTGCGCCTCTTGGTTTATATGCAGGCAGAAGACATGGTTGCCGGTGTAGAAGAGATAGAAAGGCGGACCGGCCGCCCCTATAGCTATGCGCATCCTGAGCTGGCCGAAAAACCCCCTATAGGTCCGGCTTTTACCGGAGATGCTGAACTGATCACCGAACAAAACCCGGATGTGATCTTCAAAACCTACACCACAAAAAAGGAAGCGGATAAATTACAAAGAAAAACCGATATCTCTGTGATTGCACTCAAATACGTCAACGAAAGCAGTGAATGGGATGTGCTTGAAAATGCGCTTCACATGGTAGGCCATGTGCTTGGGAAAAAAGAGAGGGCAGAATCCCTCATCCGCTATTACCGAAACACCATCGACACACTGAACCAATTGACAGGCAACATTCCAAAAGAGAAGAAGCCCAAAGTTTACATCGGAGGCGTATCCCATAGGGGAATACATGGCATTAACTCAACCTCACCCTATTATGAGCCTTTTGAGTTTACCAATACCACAAATGTAGCTTCCACGCTCAAAAAAAATTATGCCAATAACGAAGGGGTTTTTCTGGATATTGAGCAGATACTGGTATGGCAACCCGAGCTGATCTTCCTTGACCTTGCCGGCCTGGATCTGGTGAAAAAAGACCTCACAAACCACGGAACAGCTTTTAAAAAGGTTCCGGCTTTCCGTGATCGAAACATATATGGAGTGCATCCCTACAACTGGTACAGCACCAATTATGCCACGGTACTGGCTAATTCATGGTATGTAGCCTCAGTTCTGTATCCGGATAGGTTTCAGAACACCGACATCATTGCAAAAACCGATTCCATCTACAAACATTTTCTGGGTGTTGGTGTCTATAATAAAATGAAAGAACAATACGGAGGATATGCAAGGGTGAAGCCCGAAGAACTGTTCGGACAGTAAAGCAGGAAACAAATGTATAATAATGGAAAAATCGACTGATGGAAACCATTGAAACAAGTTACAGGAGTTACCAGGGGAAAAAATATGCCTTTCTGCTTCTCATGTTTGTTGTGCTCATTGCTTTTGCAATTGTCGGCATTACTCTGGGTTCCGCAAGTATTGGACTGAATGACATATTCAACGTCATCTTTGCCAGGGGCAGCGAAATGCAGCATCAGATCATCGTTAACATCCGGTTACCCCGTGTACTTTCGGCCATTCTGGCGGGTACAGCTCTTGCCGTATCAGGTGCCGCCATGCAGACCATTCTGAGAAATCCACTGGGATCTCCTTTCACTCTGGGTGTTTCCAATGCCGCTGCCTTCGGTGCCGCTTTCGCCGTTATTGTTCTATCGGCAGGAACCAGTCAGAGCGGAAATACCGAAACCGTAATGCTGAACAATCCATACAGCGTTACCATATCGGCCTTCCTCTGGAGTATGGTCAGTACATTAATCATCTTTCTGCTGGCCAGGTTCAAGGGAGCCACTCCTGAAGTAATGATCCTCACGGGAATTATCCTGGGTTCGTTATTCTCGGCAGGAATTACAGCATTACAATATTTTGCGGATGATATCGAGATCTCTTCTATTGTCTTCTGGACCTTTGGCGATATCGGAAGATCCTCCTGGAGAGACTTTCTGATTCTTCTGGGGGTAGTACTCATAGCCACGGTGATCTTTCTGAGGAACCGGTGGAATTACAATGCACTGGATGCCGGCGACGAGATGGCCAAAAGCCTGGGCGTTCACGTACAGCGAACACGCCTTACAGGTATGGTAACCGCTTCGCTTGCAACAGCAGTTACCGTATCGTTCTTTGGCATCATCGCCTTTGTCGGATTGGTTGTTCCTCATATTGTTCGAAGGGTGATTGGTGGCGATGAACGTTTTCTGATACCCGCCTCTGCCCTTTTCGGCGGTATGTTTTTGCTGGTCTCCGATACGGTGGCCCGCACAGTCATCGCTCCTGTAGTGCTGCCGGTGGGTATACTCACTTCATTCCTGGGAGCCCCGCTCTTCCTGTATCTTTTGATCAGAGGAATAGGGAAAGGATATTGGTAAAAACAAAAAAAATGAAATTATGCAGCTCACGATAGACAACATCACATTCAGCTACAACGGACGACCGGTACTGGAAAATGTCAACAGAGAAATTCCCGGAGGAGATTTTGCAGCCATCGTAGGTCCGAATGGTTCGGGCAAAAGTACCTTGCTGCGATGCATCGATGGAATTCTCAAACCCAAAGAAGGAACGGTATTCGTTGAAAATGAAAACATCCATCAGTTTAACAGACACACCAGGGCCAAAACTTTTGGATATGTGCCCCAGGAAGCCCGGAACACCCCTCCAGCTACGGTTTTTGACACGGTTTTAATGGGCCGCAAACCCTATATTGGATGGAGAATAAAAGAGGAGGACAGAAACATCACCGGCCGCATCATCAGACAGCTTGATATGGAAGATATTGCCATGAAGGATGTAAACAAGCTTAGCGGAGGTCAGCGGCAAAGGGTTTTCATAGCCCGTGCACTGGCCCAGCAGCCCAATATACTTCTGCTTGACGAACCTACAGCCAATCTCGACCTGAGGCATCAGCTCGAAGTGCTGCAGTTGCTGCAAAATGTAACACAAAAAAACATTACCACACTGGTAGCCATTCATGACCTTAACCTCGCCGCCCAGTATTGCTCAACCTTCATTATGCTGAAGGAAGGAAAAATATTTGCCACCGGCGGTAAAGAGATACTGACCAGAGAAAACATCGAGAACCTTTACAATATACGGGTAAACATATTTCACAACAACGGAAATGTGTTTTTCGTGCCGGTAGAAAAGGCATAAATTCCTTATCTTTACAAAAAAACCCGCATGCAGAACTTTTCTCAACAAGAACATAATTAATATGCGGGTTTCCTGGTGATATAAACAAAGTTTGTGAATTTGGCATATAAATCAATTTGAAATTCATATTTTGAAAAAAAATGTTACATCAATGAAAGAAACCCAACCTCAATGATGGATATGGATCCGTATTATTATACCAGGCAGGAAATAACGATCAACATAGAAGAAATCGGCCGGAAGGCCCTTCGAATCACCATTCCCCTCATACTTTTTTCGATCATTCTTTTCTTTATTCTCTGGCCCGGGATGTTCAGCTTCAATGCGTTCAGGAATGCTTTTCCTGATAATCCGCTTATTGTATTGGCTATCGTCCTGGGAGGTATCGTTTTGCACGAATTGCTCCACGGCATTACATGGGCCCTTTTCTGCAAGAATGGGTTTAGATCTATCCGCTTCGGGATATGGCTCAGGATGCTCACCCCCTATTGTCACTGTAAAGAACCGCTAAGAAGAAACCAGTACATCGCGGGTGGTTTCATGCCCGGCCTTTTGCAGGGTATTTTCCCTCTGATATTTGCTTTAGTACAAGGTAGCATGGGATTTTTGTTACTGGGAATATTTTTTTCATTTGCTGCCGGAGGTGACTTTGCCATGATGTGGGAACTCAGAAAAGAAAAGAGAAGCAGCTTACTTCTTGATCACCCGGATAAGCTGGGTTGTTATCTTTATAAAAAAAAGAATAAAAATTAATGGAAAATGTAATCATTTTTTTTTAAATTTCCACATTGCTAATACCTTAAAATCATGAAACCAATTGAACGGGAACTTCAGTCTATTCTTCTAAACGAGATCAATACCGGCAAAATTCTCATTATTTCGGGGCCTCAGGGAGCAGGCAAAACCCACTTACTAAAAAGTATAGCTTCCTATTATGAGGGCATATGCCTTTATTTAAATGCCGGTGAACAAAAGAGCCAAGAATTCCTGCTGGAAAAAAACAGTCAGGAATACTGGGAAAAAATAAGCAACAAACACATTCTTCTTATTGATGATGCCCAGTGTTTACCGAATCTTGAAGAAGTTCTGCTATTCTTCAAAAATACCATTCCTGCCTTGAAAATAATCATTACCACCATTTTCAAACCCACTCTGCCGGGTCTGGATAACATGCGATCGGATCACGTGCTCTACCCCCTTACCCACCAAGAATGCCAGCAGGTAAACTGGGGGATCAAAAGAATCGATCATCTGGAGCAAAGGCTTATTTACGGTAATTATCCCCAAATTCTTGATACATTCAGCAAAATAGAGAAACAACTTTATCTGAATGAACTTTTCGATATTTATCTGCTCCGGGACATCCTGACGACCGGAAACAAAAACAAAATGAAAAAAGTAATCCATCTCCTGCGCCTGATAAGCTATCTGATCGGTCAGGAAATTTTCTACAGGGAACTGGAGAAAAAATTATCTATGAACCGGTATACGGCAGAAAAATATCTCCATTTACTGCAGGATCTTTGTATCATTCATCAATTAAAAGGATTCAAAAGAAATCTGAAAAAAGAAGTCAGTGTGAATTCAAGCTGGTATTTCACTGATAATGGTCTGCGCAATGCCATTGTGGGGAATTTCAATCCCCTTGAAAGCCGGGATGATGTAGAAACACTCTGGAAAAACTACCTGATTTCCGAAAGGCTTAAAAAACAAAAATACCAGATGGCCAGAGCAAAAAATTATTTCTGGCGGACCTATGATCAGCAGGAAATTGACATGATAGAAGAGATAGACGGCAGGCTTTGCGGATTCATATTCTCATGGAACAACAACAAACACAAAATTCCCCTGGCCTGGAGAAAGGCTTATCCTGACGCCGAAGTCAAATTCATCACCCCGAAAAACTATTTGGAGTGGTTTCATTAAAAATACCGGAACAACCATTCCATTCAAATTCCCCTTAGCCATAAGTTATTCTGAAGCAATGGAATGATAATAAATATTTGATCTTGTTCATTATTTGAATCCCTCCGGTATTCATGACTATTTGGCCGCGAATTTTATTTATCCGGACCAAATTGTGCAAAAGTTTTACCTATTTTCCCATTATATATAAAGGTGAATTGACTTTTTATAAAAGTCAGGGTTGTTTCCGGATGGAAAGTTTTATCGAATCCCTGATCAATCAAAAAATTCACAAAAAATAAAAATCATGACCCATGCATCCTTAAACGC